>NZ_JBFAUT010000019.1:0-135399 GCF_040679475.1 Actinoallomurus sp. NPDC052274 | reverse complement strand
CGTATGCACTCCATTTCCCGTTCGGCGGCACGCCGCCGCACACCGCTGCACGTCCTGGCCGCCGTCTGCGCCGGGTTGACGCTCCTCGCCGGCTGACCCGGCCACGGCGCCCCGTGGCCGGGGCTCAGTAGGCGGCGAGGACGTCGATGACGAACGCCAGCGTGTCGTCCTTCTCGATGCCCGAGGCGGCGTGTCCCTTCGCCCCGTACCCGTCCTTCGGCGGGATCACGACGAGCACCCGGCTGCCGACCCGCTGCCCGACCACGGCCTTGTCCCAGCCCTTGATCATCTGACCGGCTCCGGCCACCGCCGAGTCGGGGCGTCCCCGGGCGCGCGTGGACTCGAAGACCTTGCCCGTCCGCCAGATCTGCCCCAGGTCGTGGAAGACGACGAGCTGGTGCGCCTGGACCGGCGGCCCGGCGCCCTCGATGATCGTCTTCACCCGCAGCCGGTTCGGCGGCGCCGTCGAAGGGATCTTCATCGTCGGCGTCGACCCGGCGGTGACCTGCGGGAGCGCCCCGTCGGTCTGCGGCAGCGACCGGCCCTGCGCGCTCGCGCCGTTGTGGTACGTCGCGATCACGTCGAGCACGAACACCATGGAGTCGGCGGCGCCGATCTGCCACGGCGCGTACCCGCTCGACCCGTACCCCTGACTCGGCGGGATCACGGCCAGCACCCGGCCGCCCGGCCGCTGTCCCTCGAGGGCCTTGTTCAGGCCCGTGACCAGGCGACCGTAGGGGAAGATGGCGGGCCGCCCGGCCTCATAGCTGCTGGCGACCAGTTTGTGGTCACCGCCGTTCCAGCGGTACCCGACGTAGTCGGCGACCACCAGGTCGCCGTCGGTGACCGCCGAGCCCTTCCCCTTCCGCAGCGTGTCGACCTTCAGCTTCCCCGACGGGGCGGACGCCGGAATCGTCACCGTGGGCTGGCGGCCCACGACCCCGGCGACCTTCAGACCCTCGGGCAGACCGCCCCCGCTGCACGCCGCGGCGGCGACGAGGGGAAGCACGGCCAGCGCGGCGACACGCCGCATGCGCGAACCTCCGGACACCGGACGATCAGTACGAACCGAGGACGTCGACGACGAACACCAGGGTGTCGGTGCCCTTGATGCCACCCTGCGGCGAGCCCTTCGAGCCGTACCCCTCCTTCGGCGGCACCACGAGGAGCACCCGGCTGCCGGCCTTCTGACCGACCAGGCCGGTGTCCCACCCCGGGATGACCTGCCCGACGCCGATCGGGAACGACGCGGGCTCGCCGCGCTGCCACGACGAGTCGAAGACCTTGCCGTCCCGCCACAGCACCCCGTGGTACTGCGCGATCAGCGTCTGCCCCTTCTGCACCGCCGGGCCGTTGCCCTGGATCAGGGTCTTGACCTGCAGCTTGTCGGGAGCGTCCGCAGACGGGATCTTGACCGTCGGGGCGGCGCCCGCGCCACCGGTCACCGCCGGCAGCTTGGGATCGTCGAGCTTCTGCGGCGTGCCCTGCGCCGACGAGGTCTTGCCGAAGCTGTTCAGCACGTCCACCGTCACGACGAAGTCGTCGGTCTTGGCCAGCTGCAGCGACTGGGCGATCTGGTCACCGACCTCCTTGTACGGCAGGGTCATCACCAGCCGCGTCCCCGCCTTGCGCCCGGTGATCGCCTTGTCCAGCGTGGTCAGCCCGGTCAGCTGACCGGCCTGACCCACGATCGGCTGCTTCTTGCTGTAGGTGTTCAGCAGCTCCTTGCCGCCGCCCTTGGCGCCCCACTGGTAGGCGACCACCTGCGCGACGACGAGATCGCCGTTGGCCACGGCCCTGCCGGAGCCGGACACGACCTCCTTCATCTGCTGCTTCACGGGCGGCTTGTCCTTGGGCACCTTCACCGACGGCGCCTTGCCGAACGCGCCCGTCACCTTGACCGACGGCTCCGGGCGGGTCTCGTACCAGACCGCCGCCCCGGCCACCAGCGCCACCAGGACCACGGTGGCCGTCGTGTACAGGATCCGGCGGCGCTTCGCCTGGGCCCGCGTGCCCGACCGGGGGGCGCCGCGGCCCTTGGCGCCCAGCGCGTGCGGCGTGAACTCGCTCCGGCTGATCTCCTTGGCCGCCGGGATCTTCAGCTTGATCGGATCCGGATGGGCGAACCGGCTCTTCGGCTCGTCGTCGGCCTCGGTGTCCTCGGCGCCCGCCGACTCCGCCGCACCCGCGGCCTCGACGACCGTGTCCTTCGCGTCCTCGTCCTGGGCCTCGGCCTCGGCCCGCTTCGCGGCGTCGTCGTCGCCCGCGGCGGCCGTCGCGCCCTCCTCCTCGGACCGCTCGGCCGCCTCGGCGTCCTCCGTCTCGGGCCGCTCGGCGGCTCCGGGCTCGCCGCTCGCCGTGGCGTCCGCCGCGGAGGCGTCCCGCCCCTCGGCGTCCTGCGGCTCGTCCGTCCGCGTCTGCTCGCGGCCTTTGACTTCAGACATCTTCTCCACCGTTCCGCGGTTCGACGACTAGCGCGACAAGGCCCCCACCCTGTCAGCGGGCATCTAAAGGTAGCGTGAGAACGCCGCTACATTCCCGCGATCAGCTTGTCGACGCGATCATCGACCGAACGGAACGGGTCCTTGCACAGGACCGTCCGCTGCGCCTGGTCGTTCAGCTTCAGGTGCACCCAGTCGACCGTGAAATCCCGCCGCTTCTCCTGCGCCTTGCGGATGAACTCCCCGCGCAGCCGCGCCCGCGTCGTCTGCGGCGGCACCGACTTGGCCTGGAAGATGTCCAGGTCCCTGGCCACCCGCTCGACGGCGCCCTTGCGCTCCAGCAGGTAGTACAGGCCCCGGCCCCGATGCACGTCGTGGTACGCGAGGTCGAGCTGGGCCACCCGCGGCGAGCTCAGCGGCAGATCGTACTTGTGCCGATACCGCTCGATCAGCTGGTACTTCGTCACCCAGTCGATCTCGCGGGCCACCAGATCCAGATCGCCCGTCTCCACGGCGCGCACGGTCCGCTCCCACAGGTCGAGCACGCGCAGCACCACCGGGTCCGCGCCCCGCCGGTCGATGAACTCCCGCGCCTTGTCGAGATACTCCTTCTGGATCTCCAGCGAGCTGGCCTCCCGGCCGTTGGCCAGGCGCACCTTGCGCCGGCCGGTCATGTCGTGGCTGACCTCCCGGATCGCCCGGATGGGGTTCTCCAGCGTCAGGTCGCGCATCACGACGCCCGCCTCGACCATGCGCAGCACCAGGTCGGTCGCGCCGACCTTGAGCAGCATGGTCGTCTCGCTCATGTTCGAGTCGCCGACGATGACGTGCAGCCGGCGGAAGCGCTCGGCGTCCGCGTGCGGCTCGTCCCGGGTGTTGATGATGGGCCGCGAACGCGTCGTCGCCGACGACACGCCCTCCCAGATGTGCTCGGCGCGCTGGCTCACGCAGTACACCGCGCCGCGCGGCGTCTGCAGCACCTTGCCGGCACCGCAGATGATCTGGCGCGTCACGAGGAACGGGATCAGCACGTCGGCCAGGCGGCCGAACTCGCCGTGCCGCCCGACGAGGTAGTTCTCGTGACACCCGTAGGAGTTACCGGCCGAATCGGTGTTGTTCTTGAACAGGTAGATGTCACCCGCGATGCCCTCCTCACGGAGGCGCCGCTCGGCGTCGACGAGCAGACCCTCCAGGATCCGCTCCCCCGCCTTGTCGTGTACGACCAGTTCGTCGACGCTGTCGCACTCGGGCGTCGCGTACTCAGGATGACTGCCGACATCGAGGTACAGCCGTGCCCCGTTGCGCAGGAACACGTTGCTGCTACGGCCCCACGAGACGACCCTGCGGAAGAGGTACCGGGCCACCTCGTCGGGTGACAACCGCCGCTGCCCGCGAAAGGTGCACGTTACGCCGTACTCGTTCTCCAACCCGAAGATGCGCCTATCCACATCCGCAAGGCTATGCGTCCGAAGGCCGCCGTTGGTAGAGATCAGGTTGCGGTATGCGACGACCCGCCTCGCGGTCGGCCGCTCCGACGGCCGCACGAGGGCGCCACACGGGCGGATCGGCGTCCGGTCGGCACGCCGGCGGCCGCGACGGATCGACGACCGGTTCCGCGTACGACGGCACCGGCCTTTACGTTGTAGATCACAAACAGCGACGCCCACCCGCCGCGCTCATTCCAGGGCGCGGCGGACGGGCGCGCACGTCACTCCGCGGTCGCGTCACCCGACTCGGAGCCGGACTCGGCCTGCGCGCTCCCGGCGCCGGCCTCCTCCAGCAGGGCCCGGATCCGGGTCGGCGGCAGCCGCCGGAACAACCGGTGCGTCCGGTTCCGGTCCAGCACCGCGACCTCCAACTGCTCGGCCTCCAGATGCCGGTCGGCGTCCTGCCGCTCCAGCGCCCGTACGCCCAACCGCAGCGCCTGGGCCAGCGACAGCCCCTCCTCGTAGTGCTCCTGCAGCCCCGCCGCGACCTGGTCGGCCTGACCGCCCATCGCGACGTAACCGTGCTCGTCGGCGACCGACCCGTCGAAGGTCAGCCGGTAGATCTGATCCGAGGCGGCGTCCTCGCCCAGCTCCGCGACGACGAGCTCCACCTCGTACGGCTTGTTCATCTCGGTGAACACCGTGCCCAGCGTCGTCGCGTAGGCATTCGCCAGACCCCGCGCGGTGACGTCCCGGCGGTCGTACATGTACCCGTTGACGTCGGCGTAGCGCACGCCCGCCTGACGGAGGTTCTCGAACTCGTTGTACTTGCCGACCGCGGCGAACGCCATCCGGTCGTAAATCTCGCTGATCTTGTGCAGCGCGCGGGACGGATTGTCCGCCACGAACAGGATGCCGTCGTCGTACTGCAGCACGACGACGCTGCGGCCGCGCGCGATGCCCTTACGCGCGTAGTCGGCCTTGTCCTTCATCTGCTGTTCGGGCGACACGTAGAACGGCATGGACACCGGTGGCGTTCCTTACTACTCGTTCACTACTCGAGACCGCGGACGTTACAGCAGCGGAGCCGACGGCCCGCCGGGCGAACGCATCCGCCCCTCGACGACCCGCTCCGTCAGACCCCCGACCTCCTCGTCCGGCAATCGCCGGTACCCGTCGGCCGTCACCACGGCGACCATCGGGAAGATCCGGCGGGTCAGGTCCGGTCCACCGGTCGCCGAGTCGTCGTCCGCCGCGTCGTACAGCGCCTGGATCGAAGCGACGACCGCGTCCTCCTGCGACAGCTCCGGCCGGAACAGCTTCTTCAGCGCGCCCCTGGCGAACACCGACCCCGAGCCGATGCTGTAGAAGTCGTGCTCCTCGTAACGCCCGCCCGCCGGGTCGTAGCTGAAGATCCGCCCCTTGTCCTGATCCTCGTCATAACCGGCGAACAGCGGCACGACGACCAGGCCCTGCAGGGCCATGCCCAGATTGCCGCGAACCATCGTGGCGAGCCGGTTGGCCTTGCCCTCCAGCGAGAGCGTGCGGCCCTCCATCTTCTCGTAGTGCTCCAGCTCCACCTGGAACAGGCGCACCACCTCAAGGCCGATGCCCGCGGTGCCCGCGATCGCGACGGCGGAGTACTCGTCGGCGCGGTAGACCTTCTCGATGTCCCGCTGGGCGATCACGTTGCCCGCGGTGGCCCGCCGGTCGCCCGCCATCACCACACCGCCCGGGAACGTGATCGTGACGATCGTTGTGCCGTGCGGGATCTGGTCCCCGGCCGACACCCCGGCCGGCAGCTCACGCGACCCCGGCAGCAGCCCCGGCGAGTACGACGACAGGAACTCGGTGAACGACGGGGGGCCCTGGCTCATGAACGCGCCCGGCAGACGCCCCGGCGCGGAACCTTGCGACGTCACACGACTCCTTCCAAAGGCAGCGGATGCTATGCGCCTCCGCAACTCAGACCCTACTGTCACTGTGACGTCAGGCGCATACCGCGTGATCCCTGCCCTCGTCCGCCCAGGGCGAACCCGACCGCGTCAGTCAGCGGCCGTCAAGGCCCACTCCGGCGGCCCCAGCGGCTCTCGCGGCAACGCGTCGCGATCCGGAAACCCCGGATCACTCAGATCGAGCGCCGGAAACCGCTCCTCCGCCGGCTCCGGGCCCGCGAAGATCACATGCGTCTCCCACGGATCCTTGGGCGCATCGCGGACACGGGCGTCGAGCACCGCGAAATCCCGATCCGGCCAGTCATCCCTGACGAACGGCTGGGATCGCCGAACCTCTGCCACCTCGAACGTTCCGTCGATTCCGGGCCGCAGGCCGAGTAGCCCTCCCGTGAGGTACTCGATCGCTCGCCTCAGCACCCACGGGTCGTCTTTGAACTGCCCCAAAGCAACGTTGCAGTTGAAGCAGAGGACCCCACGGCGTTCACCTGTGACGTGGTCATGGTCGACATGCTCTGCCGCCGCCTTCATACAGATGAGACAGCTACCGCCTTGCTCAGCGATCAGGCGCTGCACGTCCTCGGGCGTCAGGCGATGCGTCCTCTTGAGATAGTCACGAGCGCTCCGCGCGTTCTTACACTCCCGGCAATAGGAGTTGTAGCCATCACGGCTGCGCTTGTTACGCCCCCACTCATTCAAAGGCCTGACCCTTTTGCAGCCGGGACACCACTTGTGACCCTCGGGTGCTTCCACCCGCTCCCGAACTGCCTTACCCTGCCGCTCTCGTCGCTTGCGGTACGCCTCCTTCTCCCGCCGCGAGACGCAGTCTCGACAGTAAAAGCCGAGGCCATCAGGCCGCTTGACGTTCCGCCGGAACTCTGACGCAGGCTTTTCTAACCCGCAGTCCGGGCAGAGCTTGGCGGCGGGGGTAAATCCGGACATATCCTATTATTCCCCGCCCTTCTGGACATAGCTACGAACGAACTCTTCTGCGTTCTCTTCTAGTACTTCGTCGATTTCGTCCAGGATTGCGTCGACGTCGTCGGTGAGCTTCTCCTGGCGCTCCTGGACGTCCTCGCTGGGCGCGGTCTGGGTCTCGTCGACCTCTTCCTCGCGCCGGGTCGTCTGCCGCTGGCCGCCGGTGTCCCTCGTTGCCATGGATGATCCTCCCGTTCGTGCCGAGACCTTGACTCTATCGTCGGCCACCGACGCGGAGTGGATCACTGGGCGTGCGCCACGCCGATCGGCGGTTGGTCTCCTGACGCCGTTATCGCCGGTGGCCATCGCCGCGAAACGGTCATACCCGTCACAACTGTGCAGCGATCACAGCCGCACCCCGCCTCAGCGGCCGCCCGCACGCCGGCCGAGGAGGGGGTACGGGCGGGTGCGGGTCACTCGCCGGTGAGGGCCGCCACGAGGTCGGAGGCGGTGCGGCAGCGGTCCAGGAGGCTGCCGACGTGTGCCTTGGTGCCGCGCAGCGGCTCCAGGGTCGGGACTCGCTGCAGCGACTCACGGCCCGGCACGTCGAAGATCACCGAGTCCCAGGACGCCGCCGCCACGGAGTCGGCGTACTGCCGCAGGCACCGGCCGCGGAAGTAGGCCCGGGTGTCCTCCGGCGGATCCTCGATCGCCGAGTCGACCTCGGCGTCGCTGACGATCCGCTCCATGCGGCCGCGGGCGGCGAGCCGGTTGTACAGGCCGCGGTCGGGGCGGACGTCGGAGTACTGCAGGTCGACGAGCTGCAGCCGCGGGTGGGACCAGTCGAGCCCGTCACGGGTGCGGTAACCCTCGAGCAGCTCGAGCTTGGCGACCCAGTCGAGCTCGCGGGACAGCTGCATCGGGTCGTCGCCGAGCCGTTGCAGGACCGACTCCCAGCGGTCGAGGACCTCGACGGTCAGGTCGTCGGCGTCGCCGCCGAAGCGGTCCTCGACGTACTTGCGAGACTGCTCGAGGTACTCCATCTGGAGCTGGACCGCGGTCATCTTCCGGCCATCGCGCAGCGTGAGCAGGTGCTTGCAGCTCGGGTCGTGGGAGATCGCCCGCAGGGTCGCGACGGGCATGTCGACCGACAGGTCGACGGTGAGGAAGCCGTCCTCGATCATGGCGAGGACCAGCGCGGTGGTGCCGAGCTTGAGGTAGGTCGAGACCTCGCTCATGTTCGCGTCGCCGATGATGACGTGCAGCCGGCGGTACTTCTCCGGGTCGGCGTGCGGCTCGTCGCGGGTGTTGATGATGGGGCGTTTGAGGGTGGTCTCCAGACCGACCTCGACCTCGAAGAAGTCGGCCCGCTGGCTGATCTGGAAGCCGTCGCCGCGGCCGTCCACGCCGATGCCGACGCGGCCGGCGCCGCAGACCACCTGCCGGGTGACGAAGAACGGTGTGAGGTGCCGGACGATGTCGGAGAACGGGGTCTCCCGGCGCATGAGGTAGTTCTCATGGCAGCCGTAGGAGGCGCCCTTGTTGTCGGTGTTGTTCTTGTACAGCTGGATCGGGTGGGTGCCCGGGACGCGGGCGGGGCGGGCGGCGGCGTCGGCCATGACGCGCTCTCCGGCCTTGTCCCAGATCACGGCGTCCCGGGGGTTGGTGCACTCGGGCGTGGAGTACTCCGGGTGGGCGTGGTCGACGTAGAGCCGGGCCCCGTTGGTGAGGATGACGTTGGCCAGCCCGAGATCCTCGTCGGTCAGCTGGGTGGGGTCGGCGACCTCGCGGGCCAGATCGAAGCCGCGGGCGTCGCGCAGCGGGTTCTCCTCTTCGAAGTCCCACCGTGCCCGCCTGGCCTTCGCCGCCGACGCCGCGAGGTACGCGTTGACGACCTGCGAGGAGGTCACCATCGCGTTGGCCCCTGGCTGACCGGGCACGGAAATGCCGTACTCGGTCTCGATCCCCATCACCCGCCGCACGCTCATAGGTCTGAGCCTAATGCGCGATGGGCGTGGTCCTGTGCGGCGCGGCGGGATCGTGATGCGAAACAGGGCGGGGGTGGAGAGGCCGGAACCGGCCGTGAACGGCCTCAGCGGCCGTCAGGGCAATGGCCGGGGCAGGATGGGCCAAGACCCGGGTCAACCCGTGGTCATGGCGTGGTGAGCTCGTACGGCCGTTCTGGGGCGCGGCAGAGCGCGGCGGGACGTGCAGGGAAATCCCGAAACGCCGCGTGGCGGCCGGAATCGGATTCCGGCCGCCACGGGTTTCTTCGTCGGTCAGAGGTACTGCCCGGTGTTCGCGACGGTGTCGATCGAACGCCCGGCCTCGGTGCCCTGCTTTCCGGAGACGAGGGTGCGGATGTAGACGATCCGCTCGCCTTTCTTCCCGGAGATGCGGGCCCAGTCGTCGGGGTTGGTGGTGTTGGGCAGGTCCTCGTTCTCGCTGAACTCGTCGACGCAGGCGGCGAGAAGGTGGGTGACCCTCAGGCCCTTCTGCCCGCTGTCGAGGAAGTCCTTGATGGCCATCTTCTTGGCCCGGTCGACGATGTTCTGGATCATCGCGCCGGAGTTGAAGTCCTTGAAGTACAGGACTTCCTTGTCGCCGTTGGCGTACGTGACCTCGAGGAAGCGGTTCTCCTCGGTCTCGCTGTACATCCGCTCGACGACACGCTGGATCATCGCGTCGACGGTGGCCTCCGGAGAGCTGCCGTGCTCCTTCAGGTCGTCGGGGTGGAGCGGCAGGCCCGTGAGGATGTACTTGGAGAAGATGTCCTTGGCGGCCTCGGCGTCCGGACGCTCGATCTTGATCTTCACGTCGAGCCTGCCGGGGCGGAGGATCGCCGGGTCGATCATGTCCTCCCGGTTGGAGGCGCCGATGACGATGACGTTCTCCAGGCCCTCGACGCCGTCGATCTCCGACAGCAGCTGGGGGACGATGGTGTTCTCGACGTCGGATGAGACGCCGGATCCGCGGGTGCGGAAGATGGAGTCCATCTCGTCGAAGAACACGATCACGGGGGTACCCGCGGAGGCCTTCTCGCGGGCCCGCTGGAAGACGAGGCGGATGTGCCGCTCGGTCTCACCGACGTACTTGTTGAGCAGCTCCGGGCCCTTGATGTTGAGGAAGAAGCTCTTCCCCTCGGCTCCGGTCTTCTCGGCGACCTGCTTGGCGAGGGAGTTGGCGACCGCCTTGGCGATAAGGGTCTTGCCGCAGCCGGGCGGGCCGTACAGCAGGACGCCCTTCGGGGGACGGAGCTGGTGCTCGCGGAACAGGTCGGCGTGGAGGTAGGGCAGCTCGACGGCGTCGCGGATCTGCTCGATCTGCGGGCCGAGGCCGCCGATCTCCTGGTAGGAGATGTCGGGGACCTCTTCGAGGACGAGCTCCTCGACCTCCGCCTTGTGGATCTTCTCGTAGGCGTATCCGGATCGGGTGTCCAGCATGAGCGAGTCGCCGGCGCGCAGGGCAACTCCGCGCAGGGGCTCGGCCAGCTTGACGACGCGTTCTTCGTCGGCGTGGGCGATCACGAGGGCGCGTTCGCCGTCTTCGAAGGCCTCCTTCAGCATCACGACCTCGCCCTGCGTCTCGAACTCGAGAGCGGCGACGACGTTGAGCGCCTCGTTGAGCATGACCTCCTGGCCACGCTGCAACTCGTCGATCTCGATGCCCGGACTGACGTTCACCCGCAGCTTGCGGCCGCCGGTGAAGATGTCGACCGTGCCGTCCTCGCGGGCGGCGAGGAACGTTCCGAAGGCCGACGGGGGCTGTGCGAGCCGGTCGACCTCCTCCTTGAGGGCGATGATCTGCTCTCGGGCTTCCTTGAGGGTCGCCACGAGACGTTCGTTCTGGCCCGTAACCGCGGCCAGACTTGCCTGCGCCTCGTGAAGGCGCTCTTCGAGTACACGAACTTGTCGGGGGGACTCCGCGAGCTTGCGGCGCAGCACGGAGATCTCCTCCTCCAGGAAGGAGACCTGCGTCTGGAGGTCGCGGACCTCCTTTTCGTGCTGCGCCTTACGCGCCCCGGCATCGTCACGAGCGGCCACGCTCGTCACCTCCTCAGGCAGAGACGACGACCTACCTGAAACCCTACCTATCCCGAGCGCCTCCGTAACCTGGCCCAGGGGTACTCGTGTCGTGGCGTGGGAACCATGTTCTGGATGAAGTGGCAGGTCTCCGGGGCGAAGGACCTTCGGCGGAACCCCCCGGTCCTGGGCAAAAAGATCGCTGCCGGGGCTTGACGGCGCAAGTTCTGGCGTCCGGACGGGGCCGGGCGGGGTGGAGAGATTCTCGTCACTCTCCGGACAGATCGGCTTCGGCGGCCGGTTCCCGGGGGGTCGTCTCGGTCGTCTCGGCCGTCTCGCCGTGGGCGCCCTTGGCGGGGCGGCGGCGCCGTGCCGGGGGGCGTACGCCGTCGGCGAGCCGGCGGGCGGTGGCGAGGAAGCCGGTGTGGCCGACCATGCGGTGGTCGGGCCGGACGGCGAGGCCTTCGACGTGCCAGGAGCGCACGAGGGTCTCGAAGGCGTACGGCTCGGCGAAGTTGCCGTGCTCGCGCAGCGCCTCGACGACGCGGGACAGCTGGGTGGTGGTGGCGACGTAGGCGCAGACCATGCCGCCGGGGACGAGGGCCTTGGCGACGGCGTCGAGGCATTCCCAGGGGGCGAGCATGTCGAGGACGACGCGGTCGACGTCGGTGTCGGTGAGGGCGTCCTCGAGGGAGCCGACGGTCAGCCGCCAGGCGGGGTGCGGGCCGCCGAAGTAGCCCTCGACGTTGGCGCGGGCGATCTCGGCGAAGTCCTCCCGGCGCTCGTAGGAGGAGACGGTGCCGTGCTCGCCGACGGCGCGCAGGAGCCAGCAGCTGAGCGCGCCGGACCCGGCGCCGGCCTCGACGACGCGCGCGCCGGGGAAGATGTCGGCGGCGGCGAGGATCTGGGCGGCGTCCTTGGGGTAGACGACGGCCGCGCCGCGCGGCATGCGGAGGGTGTGGTCGGCGAGGAGGGGGCGGAAGGCGAGGTACTCGGTGCCGCCGGAGGACCGGAAGACGCTGCCTTCGGGGCTGCCGATGATCTCGTCGTGCGGGATGGAGCCCTTGTGGCTGTGGTAGACCTTGCCGGGCTGCAGGGTGACGGTGTTGATGCGGCCCTTGGGGTCGGTGAGCTGAACCCGGTCGCCGGGGCGGAACGGCCCGTGCGGGACCTTGGGCATGCGGGAACCGGCGGTGGAGGGTTCGGTCATGTTCTAAGGCTACGGCCTCGCGACGGTCCGGCTGACGTCCTCGGCGGCGAGCACGCCGTACAGCTCCCCGGTCGGCTCGACGAGGAGGTACTCGGTGGCGGGGGTGCGCTGGATGGCGGCCAGGAGGTCTTCGCCGGAGAGGTCGGCGGGCAGGACGAGGCCGGGGTCGAGGGTGCGGGTGAGGGTGGCGGTGTCGACCCAGGGACGGCGGTTCTCCGGGGTGGCGTTGACGGCGCTCTCGCTGACGATGCCGAGCGGGTCGCCCTCGTGCCCGACGACGACGATGGCGCCCGCCCGTGCCTCGCGGGCGCGGCGGACGGCCTCGGCGAGGGGCAGGTTCTGCGGGACGCGTACGGCGCGGCGGGCGAGGGCGCGGGCGTTCAGGAGCGGGATGCGTTCGCGCAGTTCGGCGACCCGGATGGCCTCGGTGGCGCCCATCCAGATGAACGACGCCACGAGGGCGCCCCACAGGACCGTGAGCCATCGGTCGTCGCCGGTGACGGACATGGCGGCGCTGAGGGCGAGGACGGCGATGGCGACGGCGCGGCCGATCCAGCCGGCGGTGACGGTGGCGGCGCGCTGGCGGCCGGTGAGCTTCCACACGCCGGCGCGGACGATGCGGCCGCCGTCGAGAGGCAGGCCGGGCAGCAGGTTGAAGACGCCGACGATGAGGTTGGCGACGGTGAGCGCCTCGACGAGGAGTTCGGCGACCGGTGGCAGGCTCGCGAGGTGGAGGACGGCGTAGCCGCCTCCGGCGAGCGCGAGGGACAGCGCGGGACCGGCGGCCGCGACGGCGAACTCGCGGCCGGGGGTGCGCGGCTCTCGCTCGATCTCGGAGACGCCGCCGAGGACGTGCAGGGTGATGGCGCGTACGGGCAGGCCGAACCCGCGGGCGACGACGGAGTGGCTGAGCTCGTGGACCAGCACGGACGCGTAGAGCAGCACCGCGTACAGGAAGGCGACGAGGAAGCTCTGCGGCCGGTCGACGATGCGCAGCGCGGTGGGCTCGAACATCACGGTGATGATGATCGCGACGATGAACCAGGTCGGCGAGACGTACACCGGTATGCCGAACGGCCGTCCCATGAGGATGCCCGGGCGGCGGGAGGGACCGCGGTCGCGGGGGGTGCTGTCTGCCACGGGGGGAATGCTACGCGTCCGGCCGTCAAGGGGACCTAAGGGCGTCGGACCCGATCCCGGCCCGGGGCGGCGGGCATGTTCCGGCGCGATTCTGTCGCCGGTCTCCCCTAGGGTTGCGGTCATGACGGCCATCGAGACCGGCGCGGCGTCCTCCGGCGGCGCCAGCGTGATCGGCACGTTGTCCCCGTCGCGGGCGGGCGATTTCATGACGTGCCCGTTGCTGTACCGCTTCCGGGTGATCGACCGGATCCCCGAGCGGCCGAGTCCGGCGGCCGTGCGCGGCACGCTCGTGCACGCGGTGCTGGAGCGGTTGTTCGACATCCCGGCGGCGGAGCGCACGCCGGCGGCGGCGCTGGAGCTGCTGGGGCCGGAGTGGGAGCGGCTGCTGGCGGAGGAGCCGGAGCTGGCGGACCTCTTCGACGGCGCGGACGTCGAGGCGGCGCGCGCGGAGTGGCTGGCCGAGGCGCGGGCGATGGTCGAGCGTTACTTCGTGCTGGAGGACCCGCGGCGGCTGGAGCCGGCGAACCGTGAGCTGTACGTGGAGACGGTCCTGGAGTCGGGCCTGCAGCTGCGCGGCTACATCGACCGGCTGGACGTCGCCCCGACCGGTGAGGTCCGGGTGGTCGACTACAAGACGGGCAAGGCGCCCCGGGCGGACTTCGAGGCGCGGGCGCTGTTCCAGATGAAGTTCTACGCGCTGGTGCTGTGGCGGTTGCACGGCACGGTGCCCCGGTTGCTGCAGCTGATGTACCTCGGCAACGGCGAGGTCCTGCGCTACTCCCCCGACGAGGCGGATCTGCGCGCGACCGAGCGGAAGGTCGACGCGCTGTGGCAGGCGATCCGCCGGGCGATGGACTCCGGCGAGTGGCGGCCGCGCAAGAGCCGGCTGTGCGACTGGTGCGACCATCAGCAGCGCTGCCCGTCGTTCGGCGGGGAGCCGCCGCCGCTGCCGGTGGTGGGCGGCGGGACGGGGACGCCGCGGGACGAGGTCTCGCCGCGGGATCCGCGCGACGACGTGTGAGGTCCGGCGTCGCCTGGCGGGCGGCGGGAAAATGAGGTGACCGGGCGTCCGGCGACCGGCATGATCGGCTGATATGAGCCGGAACGAGACGCCGCGGTCGGCGGGCGGGACCGCCCCGGACGTGTACATCTCGGCCGACGTGGAGGCCGACGGCCCGATCCCGGGCCCGTACTCCATGATCAGTTTCGGGCTGGCGGTGGCGGGGACGTACGACGGCCGGACGTTCGAGCGTCGGGACCCGGAGGCCGCGACGTTCTACGCCGAGTTGCGCCCGATCAGTGACGAGTACGACGCGGCCGCGCTGGCGGTCAGCGGCCTGGACCGCGAGCGGCTGCTGCGGGAGGGCCGTGATCCGGCGGCGGCCATGTCGGCGGCGGCCCGGTGGGTCGAGGCGGTCGGCCGCGCGGAGGGCGGCAAGCCGGTGTTCGCCGCGTATCCGCTGGGCTTCGACTGGATGTTCCTGTACTGGTACTTCGTACGGTTCGCCGAGACGGGGTCGCCGTTCGGGCACTCGCGTTTCCTCGACCTGAAGACGCTGTACGCCGCCCGGTCCGGGGAGACGGTGACCCGGTCGGTGAAGGGGCGGATGCCGCGTCATCTGCTGTCCCGGCGGCGGCACACGCACCACGCGCTGGACGACGCGGTCGAGCAGGCCGAGCTGTTGCAGAACCTGATGGCGTGGGACGGCGCCCCGGCCCGATGACCTCCCGGCCGCCCGAAGCAGTAGCCTCCCCGCCGTCCGGGGCGATGGCCTCCCGGCGGCTCGAAGCGACGGCCTCCCGGCCGCCCGGAGCCGTAGCCTCCCCACCGTCCGGGGCGATGATGCCCGGGTCGGCCGGTCCGAGGACCTCTCCGCCGCCCGGGACGGCGCCCTCCTCCCGGAGGAGGAGAAGGGATCCACGCGCAGGAGGGGACCACATACGGTCACACGCCCTAACGTGTGGGTGTGTCCGAGCTGATCCGTGGTCGCCGCGCGTGGCTGGAGGCGCATCCGATCGCGTCGGATGCGCTGATGTCCGTGCTGCTGACGGTGACCTTCATCACCGCGATGGTGCTGCAGGGAGGCGACGGCGCGCCCAAGGGGCCGGACGTCTTCAGCGTGGGCCTCAGCGGCGTGGCCCTGCTGTCGCTCACGATGCGGCGGCGGCTGCCCGTCTCGGTGCTGGCGTTCATGGTCGGTGTCTGCGTGCTGCTGACGGCGATGGGCTATGACATGTCGGCGCCCGCCGTGGCCGTGCTGATCGCCACCTACACCCTCGCGGCGCATCGCGGGCTGGCGACGAGCCTGTCCGTGGGCGTGGTGACGCTGCTGGTGTTCATCGCGCTGCTGGCCGGTGTGGGCGCCGATTTCTGGCCGGCGGTGAGCAACACGATCCTGTTCGTGGGCGTCTGGTGGCTGGGGCGGAGCCTGCGGCTGCGCCGGGCGTACCTGAACGAGCTGGAGGCCCGGGCGCGGCGGCTGGAGCGGGCGCGGGAGGCCGACGCGCGGGCGGCGCGTACGGAGGAGCGGTCGCGGATCGCGCGGGAGCTGCACGACGTGGTCGCCCATCACGTCAGCGTGATGACCGTCCAGGCCGGCGCGGCGCGGCGGATCCTGGAGCGCGACCCGGACGCCGTACGCGACGCGCTCACGACCATCGAGCAGATGGGGCGTACGGCGCTGGGCGAGATGCGGCGGCTGGTGGGGGTGCTGCGGACGGAGGCGGAGCCGGTGCGCGGTGAGCTGTCCCCGCAGCCGGGGGTGAGCGAGGTGGGCGAGTTGGTCGACCACCTGCGGGAGACTGGGCTGCAGGTGCAGCTGTGGATCGAGGGTGAGAGCCGGTCGCTGTCGCCGGGCGTGGACCTGGCGGCGTTCCGGCTGATCCAGGAGGCGCTGACCAATACGCTGAAGCACGCGGGTCCGCAGGCGCGCGCCTGGGTGCGGATCCACTACACGGACCGGCAGCTCATGGTGGAGGTCGAGGATGACGGTCGGGGATTGGCGGCCGGGCTCGGCCAGGACGGCAGCCGTGGGCATGGGCTGGTGGGCATGCGTGAGCGTGTCGCCCTCTATGGTGGCGATCTGCGGATCGGGCCGCGTTCCGGTGGTGGGTTCGAAGTCCGCGCCCGTTTCCCGTTGGAGGTCTAGGTGACGATCAGGGTGCTCCTCGTCGACGATCAGCCGCTGCTGCGCACGGGCTTCCGGCTCATCCTGGAGGGTGAGCCGGACATCGCGGTGGTGGGCGAGGCCGGCGACGGCGCCCAGGCCGTGGAGCTCACGCGGACGCTCCTGCCGGAGGTGGTCCTGATGGACATCCGGATGCCGGGTGTGGACGGGATCGAGGCGACGCGCCGGATCGTCCGGGAGGGCGCCGCGACCCACGATCCGCGGGTGCTGATCCTGACGACGTTCGACCTGGACGAGTACGTCGTCGAGGCGGTGCGGGCGGGGGCCAGCGGGTTCCTGCTGAAGGACGCGCCGCCGGAGGACCTGGTGACGGCGATCCGGATCGTGGCGAACGGCGACGCGATCGTCGCGCCGAGCGTGACGCGGCGGCTGCTGGACAAGTTCGCGACGCGGCTGCCGGCCGTGCGGGAGACCGCGCCGCCGCGCGGGCTGCGGATGCTGACCGAGCGGGAGCTGGAGGTGCTGCGGCACGTCGCCCGCGGGCTGTCCAACGCGGAGATCGCGGCGGAGCTCGTCGTGAGTGAGACGACCGTGAAGACGCACGTGGGCAACCTCCTGGCCAAGCTCGGGCTGCGCGACCGCGTGCAGGCCGTCGTCTTCGCGTACGAGACGGGTCTCACCCAGCCGGGCCAGAGCTGAGGCCTTCCGGCAGATCACCGGATCTGCCGGAAACCCCCAAGGCCGTGTCCTCCCGGAGGAGGAGACGGCGCGGACGCTCCGTCTGCGGGTGGAACCGGCCTCCGTTCGCTGGGCCGACGAAACCGCTCACCTCGGGTCTTAGTCTCATGCGAGACAAAGCACCGTATGTGAGCAGGGAGTACTGTTCCGTGCCTGATATCCCCTCCCCCGTGACCGAGCCTCCCGGGCCCGTCGCCGTCGCACCGGCCGCGCGCGCCGATCGGATCGTCAAGGAGTACGGCCGGGGTGACGCGAAGGTCGTCGCGCTGAACGAGATCTCGGTGGATCTGCCCGCCGGCCGGTTCACCGCGATCATGGGGCCGTCGGGCTCGGGCAAGTCGACGCTCATGCACTGCATGGCGGGGCTGGACTCGGTGGACTCGGGGCGGGTCTTCGTCGGCGACGTGGACCTGACCCGGCTGGACGACAAGCGGCTCACCCGGTTGCGGCGGGATCGGATCGGCTTCATCTTCCAGGCGTTCAACCTGGTCCCGACGCTGACGGCGCTGGAGAACATCACCCTGCCGCTGGACATCGCCGGCCGGCGGCCGGACCAGGCGTGGCTCGACACCGTGGTCGACTCGATCGGGCTGCGTGACCGGTTGTCCCACCGGCCGAGCGAGCTGTCCGGCGGCCAGCAGCAACGGGTGGCGTGCGCCCGCGCGCTGGTGAGCCGCCCGGAGATCATCTTCGCGGACGAGCCGACCGGCAACCTGGACTCCCGGTCCGGGGCCGAGGTCCTGGCGTTCCTGCGGAACGCCGTGCGGGAGATGGGGCAGACGGTCGTCATGGTGACGCACGACCCGGTGGCGGCCGCCTACGCGGACCTCGTGCTGTTCCTGGCCGACGGGCGGCTGGTGGACCAGATGCAGGATCCGACGGCCGAGAAGGTGCTGGAGCGCATGAAGGGCTTCGAGCTGCCGGGGGCCGGTTACCGGTGATGCTCAAGGTCACCGCGCGCAACCTCGTGGCGCACAAGATCCGCCTGGCGCTGACGGCGTTCGCCGTGGTGCTGGGTGTGGCGTTCGTCGCCGGCACGCTGGTGTTCACCGACACGATGGGCCGGCAGTTCGACCGGCTGTTCTCCCGGACCGGCAGGGGCGTCGCGGTGGAGGTCCGCCCGAAGAAGGTCGTCGAGTCCGATGACGGCGCGGCGGCGCCGACGCTGCCCGCGTCCCTGGTCGCGACGGTCGGCCGGGTGCCCGGCGTGGCGCGGGCGCACGGCGGGGTGACCGGCTTCGCCGCGGTCGTCGGCAAGGACGGCAAGGTGGTCGGTGGGTCGGGACCGCCGCAACTGGGCGTCGACTGGGACCCCGGCGACCGGAACCTTCCCATCACGGCCGGGCGCGGCCCGGCCGGTCCGGGTGAGGTCGCCATCGACCGGCAGACGGCGGAGAAGGCCGGTCTGAAGGTCGGGGACCGGGCCCGTGTCGTCATCCAGGGGCCGCCCCAGTCGGTGACGGTCGTGGGGACCGTCGACTCCGGCAGTCTCATGGGCGCGACCGTCACGGCCTTCGACCAGGGCACCGCGCAGCGACTGCTGCTGCGACCCGGCCGGTTCAGTGACATCACGGTCGCGGCGCGAAAGGGCGTCTCGGAGACGGCGCTGCGCGACCGGATCCAGCGGGCGCTCCCGTCGCCGGACTACGAGGCGATCACGGGTGCGAAGCTGCGCGAGGAGAACAAGAGCCAGGTCGCGACCATCATGTCGTTCATCCGGACGGCCCTGCTGATCTTCGCGGTCATCTCGATCTTCGTCGGCGCGTTCATCATCTTCAACACGTTCTCGATGCTGGTCGCCCAGCGGTCCCGGGAACTGGCGCTGCTGCGCGCGGTCGGCGCCTCGCGCCGGCAGGTCACCCGCGCGGTGCTCGGCGAGGCGGTCGGCGTCGGCCTCGTCGGCTCGACCGTGGGGCTGGGCGCCGGCGTGGGCCTGGCGGTGCTGCTGCGGACGCTGTTCAACGCGCTCGGCGCCGACCTGGGCGGCGGGCTGGCGTTCACCTACCAGCCGGTCCTGTGGTCGTACGTCGTCGGCATGGTCGTCACGGTCGTGGCCGCCTACTTCCCCGCCCGCCGGGCGGCGAGGATCCCGCCGGTCGCCGCGATGCGCGACGACGTCGCGATGCCGCAGCGGTCGCTGCGGATCCGGGTCGTGGCAGGGTCACTGGTGACCGCCGCGGGGGCGGTCCTGGGCGGGCTCGGACTCGGCGGCTCCGGCGCGGCGCTGCTGGGCGTGGGCCTCGCCCTGGTGTTCCTGGGCGTGGCGATGCTCGCGCCGGTGCTCGCCCGTCCGGTCGTGCGGGCGCTCGGCGTCGCCTACCCGCGGCTGTTCCGGACGCCGGGACGCCTGGCGACGCAGAACGCCCTGCGCAACCCGCGCCGTACGGCGGCCACCGCGTCCGCGTTGATGATCGGGCTGGCCCTCGTCAGCGGGATCAACGTGATGAGCGCGTCGGCGAAGGCGTCGATCTCCCGGCAGGTCGACCGGGGCTTCGCCGCCGACTACATGGTCACCGCGGCGGAACGGGTCTTCAGCCCGGCGGAGCCGGCGCGGGCGGTACGGGCCGCGCCGCGGGTCGAGCAGGTCACGGCCCTGTACTCCGGCCGGTTCGCGGCGGGTGGCCGGACGAGGTCGTTCGTGGCCACCGACCGCCCCGCCGACCTGGAGCGGGCCGCCCGGCTGTCGCTGGTGTCGGGCTCGACGGACCTGGGCCGGGACGGCCTCCTGGTCGACCGGCCGACCGCGACCTCGGACGGGCTGCGGGTGGGTTCGACGGCCGGCGTCCGCTTCCCCGACGGGAGCACCGCCTCGGTGCGGGTCGCCGGGATTTACGCCAGGAACCCCCTGGTCGGGTCCCGGGTGCTGGCGCTGCCGGCCTACCTGGCGCACACGGACCACCCCACGGGCGTCGCCCTGATGGTCAACGTCACCAAGGCCGACACCGCCACGAAGAAGGCCGTCGAGCAGGCGCTGAGCGCCTATCCCGGCCTCAAGGTGCAGGACCGGTCGGACGTGAAGAAGAGCGTCCAGCGGGGCGTCGACCAGTTCGTGCTGCTGCTGACCGCGCTGCTGGCCCTGTCGATCGTCATCGCCGCGCTGGGGATCATCAACACGCTCGCGCTGTCGGTGATCGAGCGGACGCGGGAGATCGGGCTGCTCCGGGCGATCGGCACGAGCCGCCGGCAGACGCGGCGGATGATCCGCCTGGAGTCGGTGCTAATCGCGGCGTTCGGCGCGGTGCTCGGCATCGGCATCGGCGTGGTCGCCGGGATCGGCTTCCAGCGGGCGCTGCGCGGCCAGGGCCTGAACGTCCTGAGCGTGCCGGTCGCCACCCTGATCGGCTACCTCGTGCTGGCCGCGGTCATCGGCGTCCTGGCGGCGCTGTGGCCGGCCTGGCGCGCCTCCCGCATGGACGTGCTCAAGGCCATCGCCTTCGAGTAGGCCGGCGGCACCGTCCCACTGACCGGCCGGCCCGCGCGGCCGGTCAGTGGGACGCCGACGTCCGCGCCTTGGACCGGAGGCCGAGTGCGGCGTAGTCGTACATCCCGTAGACGGGGTGGACGTAGGCGTTCGCGAGCGCGGGCGGCCGGTACAGCACGGTCTTCTCGGTCAGGAGCGGAACGAAGGCCCCCGTCGCCATGACGGCGCGGTCTGCCTCGGTCCACCGCTGCGCGCGGCGCGTCGGGTCGGGGGTCCGCGCTCCCAGGGCGAGGAACCGGTTCACCCGCGCGTCCCGCAGCTCCATCAGGTTCGGGTTGTTGACCTTCGCGACGGCGCCGGTGAGGGGCCGCAGGAAGGCGTACCCGGTGGGCCGGTTCGTGGCCCAGGAGTCGATCAGTACGCCCAGCCCGTGCCGGTGCACGTACGCGGGCGAACCGGCCGTGCTGCCCCACTGGAACGCCGACAGGGCGGTCACCCGCGCGTCGACGCCGATCCCCGCGAGCGCCTGGCGCAGGGCCTGGGCGGCGGCGACGTCGCCGGGCCGGTCCCCGCGCACGGCGAGGCCCGTGGTGAACCCGCTGGGGCGGCCGCACGCCGCGAGCTCCTGCCGCGCTCGCGCGAGGTCGCGCGGGTAGGGGTCGGCGGCCTGGTACCCGGTGACCGTGGGCGGCAGGACGCCGGTGGCCGGCACGCCCGCGGTGGGGCCGCCGTAGGCGCGCTGGACCGCCGTGCGGTCGACGGCGTACTGGACGGCGCGCCGGCAGTGGACGTTGTCGAACGGCCGGACACGGGTGGACAGCGCGGCGTAGTGCGCGAGCCCGGTCGTCGGGTCGTCGGCCCGGGCCTTCGCGGCGGGCGCGCCGAGGATCGTGGTCCGGGTGGCGGGCTGGACGCCGGCGCCGGCCAGGTCGGCGTCCAGGACCCCCGAGCCCAGCCTCGCGTCGAGGTCTGCGGCGGCGACCTTCTCGGTCACCTCGATGCGGTCGGGCAGCGCCGCGCGGTTCGGATCGTCGTGCCAGTGCGGGTTGCGCACCAGCGTGAAGCCCTTGCCGACGTCGTGCCGGGCGAACTGGTACGGCCCGGTCGACATCGGGTGCTTCTCGTAGTCGGTCCGGGTGTCCTTCGCCTGCGGCACGGGGGCGGTCTGCGGGCCGGCCGCGAGCTGGTCGAAGTCGTAGTCGGGCCGCTTCAGGTGGAACACGACCGTGTGGTCGTCGGGCGTGGTCACGCCGGTGAAGTGGTCGAGGTCGCGGTCGAGGTAGGGGCCCCAGTACCTGCCGGCGAGGGCCTCACGCAGGTCGCGCGGCCCGTGGGTGAGCTGGGCGGTGTAGGAGCTGCGCGCGACCGCGTACTTGACGTCGCGGGCCCGGACCGGGGTGCCGTCCTCGTACGTGATCCCGGGGCGCAGCCTGTACGTCCAGGTCCGGCCGCCGTCGCTGGGCCGCCCGAGCGACTCCGCCAGGTCGGGGACGAGCCGCAGCCCGGCCGAGCCGGGCGCCGCCGCGTAGGTGACGAGGGAGCGCGCGTACAGGCGGGCGAGGTCGGCCTCGTAGGCCAGGCCGACGTCGCCGGGGTCGAGGGAGACCGGGGCGTCCGTGACGGCCAGCCGCAGGGTGCCCCCGCGCACGGTGGACGGGTACACGACACGGGACGACGCCTGATCGAACGACGTGTCGAGGCGCACCGTGGCCGGCCCGCCGCAGGCGGCGGTACCGAGCACGACAAGGACGGCGCAGGCCGCGAATCTACCTCTCACCGGTAAATTATTTCAGTCAGTGCATCATTGGACCAAACGGCCGCATGAGATCTCCGCCACTCGGATGCGGCAGGCCGACGGTCAGGCGAGGCCGGCCTCCTCGGCCGCCTTGGTCACCTTGGCGCCGGCGCCCTCGGGGGCGTTCTCCGGGAAGTGACAGGCGACGCGGTGGCCCGGAAGCACCTCGACCAGCGGCGGCTCGATCGTGCCGCAGATCTCCTGGGCCTTCCAGCAGCGGGTGTGGAAACGGCAGGCCGGCGGCGGGTTCAGCGGGCTGGGGACGTCGCCCTGCAGCCGGACGCGCTCGCGGCCCTTGCGCTTGGCCGGGTCGGGGATCGGGACCGCCGACATCAGCGCCACGGTGTAGGGGTGCATCGGGCTCTTGTACAGCGCCGCGCTGTCGGCCAGCTCGACCAGCTTGCCGAGGTACATCACGCCGACGCGGTCGGAGATGTGGCGCACCACCGACAGGTCGTGCGCGATGACGACGTAGGTGAGGTTGAACTCCTCCTGCAGGTCCTCGAGGAGGTTGACGACCTGGGCCTGGATCGACACGTCCAGCGCGGAGACCGGCTCGTCCGCGACGATGAGCTTGGGCCGCAGTGCGAGGGTGCGGGCGATGCCGATGCGCTGGCGCTGCCCGCCGGAGAACTCGTGCGGGTAGCGGTTGTAGTGCTCGGGGTTGAGCCCGACGACCTCGAGCAGGTCCTGCACGGCCCGCTTGACGCCGCTCTCGGTCGCGATGCCCTGCAGCCGGAACGGCGCCCCGATGATCGACCCGACGGTCTTGCGGGGGTTCAGCGAGGAGTACGGGTCCTGGAAGATCATCTGGAGATCGCGCCGCAGCGGCCGCATCCTGGCCTGGGACACGTGGGTGATGTCCTGGCCCGCGAAGATGATCTGCCCGTCCGACGGCTCCAGCAGCCGAGTGATCATCCGACCGGTGGTGGTCTTGCCGCAGCCGGACTCGCCGACGAGGCCGAGCGTCTCCCCCGCGCGCACCGCGAAGTCGACCCCGTCGACCGCCTTGACCGCGCCCACCTGACGCTTGACGATCGCGCCGCGGGTGACCGGGAAGTGCTTGCGGAGCCCGCGGACCTCCAGCAGCGCGTCGCCGTCACCGGCCGGCCGCTGGTCCGCCACGACCTCGCTGTCGGGTGTAGTCACTGTCTCTCCAGTTCGATCCGGCTCTTCGGCCGGTGCCATTCGACGACGGTACGCGCCGGCGCGGCGTGCCCGTCCCCCACGATCTCCTCGATCACAGCTTCGGCCGGATCTCTTCGTTCCAGATGCGGCGCCGGTCCTCCCTGCCCAGGTGGCAGGCGACACGGTGGCCGGGAGCGACCTCGCGGAGCTCTGGCCGCTCGGTCTCGCTGCGGCCGTCGTTGAGCTCGGAGTACCCGCAGCGGGGACTGAACGCGCAGCCGACCGGGACGTTGATGAGGCTGGGCGGGGAGCCCTTGATGGGCAGGAGCCGCTCGGACCGGTCGCGGTCCAGGCGCGGCATCGAACCGAGCAGGCCCCAGGTGTAGGGGTGCTCGGGCCGGTGGAAGATGTCCTCGGCCGAGCCGTACTCCACACACCGGCCGCCGTACATCACGAGGATGTCGTCGGACAGCTCCGCGACCACGCCCAGGTCGTGGGTGATCATGATGACGGCGGAGTTGAACTCCTCCTGCAGGTCGCGGATCAGGTCGAGGATCTGCGCCTGCACCGTCACGTCGAGCGCCGTGGTGGGCTCGTCGGCGATGAGCAGTTCGGGGTCGCAGGACAGCGCCATGGCGATCATCGCGCGCTGCCGCATGCCGCCGGAGAACTGGTGCGGGTAGTCGTCGACCCGCCGGTCCGGTTGCGGGATGCCGACCCGGCCCAGCATGTCGATCGCGTGCTTGCGCGCGACCTCCTTGCTGACGTCGTTGTGGATCCGGTACGCCTCGATGATCTGCGCGCCGACCGTGTACAGCGGGTGCATCGACGACAGCGGGTCCTGGAAGATCATCGCCATCTTCCGGCCGCGCAGGCGGCGCACCTGCTCCGGTGAGGAGCCGATGACCTCCTGGCCGTCCAGCCAGATCTCGCCGGAGACCCGTGCGTTGCGGCGGTTGTGCAGGCCGAGCAGGCCGAGGCTCGTCACGCTCTTGCCCGAGCCGGACTCCCCGACGATGCCGAGCGTGTGGCCGCGGTCGAGCTGGAACGACAGTCCGTCGACGGACTTGACCAGCCCGTCGTCGGTCGGGAAGTGGATGCGCAGGTCCCGGACGTCCAGGAACGACTTCGGCGCCGTGGCGGCGGCCGGGCCCGCGGTCTGGTCCTCGGTCACGACAGCCTCACCCTCGGGTCGACCACGGCGTACAGGATGTCCACGACGAGGTTGCACAGCACGATGAAGAACGCGCCCATCATCACCACGCCGAGCACGCGCGGAAGGTCGTTGTTGTTGATCGAGTCGATGGCGAACTTGCCCAGCCCCGGCAGGGAGAAGGTGCTCTCGGTGAGCACCGCCCCGCCCAGCAGGATGCCCAGGTCCAGACCGAAGATCGTGAGCACCGGGGTGAGCGTGGACCGCAGGGCGTGCCGGACGATGACGGTGCGTTCGGGCAGGCCCTTGGCGCGCGCCGTCCGGATGTAGTCCTCGCCCATCGTCTCCAGCATGCCCGCCCGGGTCAGCCGGGCGTACAGGGCCGCCTGGAGGAAGGCGAGGGTGACCCAGGGCAGAACCAGGGCCGACGCCCACTGGAGCGGGTTCTGGGTCAGTCCGACGTAGGTTCCGGCGTTGGGGAACCAGTTCAGGTTGTCGCGGAAGATGGCCAGCGACACCAGGCCGGTGAAGAAGATGGGCAGTGAGACGCCGGCCAGCGCGATGCCCATCGAGACGCGGTCGACGGCCGTGCCCCGCTTCAGCGCGGACACCACGCCGGCCGCGACGCCGAACAGCACCCAGATGACCGCGGCGCCCGCCGCGAGCGAGAGGGTGACCGGGGCCCGGTCGAGCAGGTCGGGCCAGACCGGCGTCTGGTTGATGAAGGAGTAGCCGAAGCACGGTGGCCCGCAGTAGACCTTCGAGGGTCCGAAGTCGTAGTGGGCGCCGAGGACGATGCCCTTGACGAAGTTCCAGTACTGGATCGCGATCGGCTTGTCCAGCCCGAGCCGTACCTCGACCTCGTGGATCGCCTGCGGTCCGGCGCTCTTGCCGACGTACCGCGAGGCGAGATCCGCGGTGGTGGCCCCCGTCAGCCTCGGGACGAGGAAGAAGATCGCGAACGTCACCATGCTGACGATGACGAGCAGCGCGATCGCGGCGATCAGACGCCGGATGAGGAATGTGACCACAGTGCCCGGCCACGGTGGCCGGCGGGCGGGTCGCCCGCCGGCCACCGACGGCCTTCACCTGCCTTCTAGGGAGCGGAGGTTACTTCACGCCCATCTGGGCGTAGTCGTACAGGCCGTTGAGGCCCTGGTTCACGAAGACGTTCTTCACGCCCGGCGGGCGGTACAGCAGGCCCTTCACGTTGAGGAACGGCATGATGTACGCGTCGTCCATGACCTTGGCGTCGATCTGCGCCCACAGGTCGTTGCGGGCGGTCGCGTCGGCGGTCGTCGCGGCCTTGTCGACCAGCTTGTCGACCTCGGGGTCCTTGACGCCGAGGTTCGTGTTGCCGGCGTCGCGGATGACGCGGCTGTCGACGATCTGCGACAGGTAGCCGAAGCCCTCCGGCCAGTCCGCGCCCCACGCCATCATGATCAGGCCGAGGCCGTTCTTCTTCACGTACTCCGGCTTGCCGGCGTACAGCTTGAAGTAGTCGCCCTGCGGGAACTTCTTGATCTCCGCCTGGATGCCGACCTTGGCGAGGCTCTGCTGCAGGGCCAGCGCGCCGTTGACCTCCTTGGTCCGCTCGGTGCGGGCCGTGATCACCGTCTTGAAGCCGTTGGGCTTGCCGCAGGCCGCCAGTTCCTGCTTGGCCTTGGCGATGTCGCCGTGGTTGCCCGCACCGGACGGGTAGGGGTTGATGTCCTTGCTGCCGGGGAGCATCGGCATCATCAGGTGCGTGGCGATGTCACCGCCGGACAGCGGGCCGCCGAAGGCGGTCTGCATGGCCTGCTTGTCGGCCGCGTACTCCACCGCGCGGCGGCAGTGAATGTTGTCGAACGGCGCGACATCGCCGGAGATGGCGGTGTACCAGAGGCGGGCCGTCGGAGCGGCGTCGGCGTTCTTCTTCAGGCGCGCCTGCTGCTGGATCTTGGCGGCGGCGGCCGCCTGAACGCCGGTGCCCACGACGTCGCTGTCAAGCGACCCGTTTATGAGGCGGTTGTCGAGGTCGTCGGCGTTGATGCCGAGCTGCACCTCGATCCGGTCGGGCAGCTGCTTGCGGTTCGGGTCGGTGGCGGGGTCCCAGTTGGTGTTGCGGACCAGCGTCATCGACTTGCCCGGCGTGTAGTTCTCGAACTTGTACGGACCGGTGGCGACGACGTGCATCTTGTAGTTGGCGCCCGTGTCCTTCGCCGGCGGGACCGGCATGGTCGCGGGCAGCATCGCGAAGTAGTCGAACGCGGCGAACGGCTTCTTCAGGTGGAAGATGATCGTCTGGTCGTCCGGCGTCTCGACGGCCTTGAGCCCCAGCTTGCCGGGGGTCTTGTCGTTGTAGGGCGAGGTGTAGCCCTGCAGGTCGAGGTAGTCGTTGAAGTAGGTCGGCCCTTGCGGGAACGTCTTCTTGTCGAGCGTCCGCTCGATGTCGTACTTGACGTCCTGCGCCCGGACCGGGGTGCCGTCCTCGTACTTGATGCCCGGCTTGAGCTTGTACGTCCAGGTCTTCAGGTCCGCGCTGTGCTGGCCCGGGCCCTGCGCGAGGTCGGGGGTCAGCTCCGTGCCCTCCTTGCCCGGCACGGACTTGAACATCATCAGCGTCCGGCCGTAGAGCCGGGCGAAGTCCCACGAGTAGGCGTAGTACGTGTCGGCCGGGTCGACGTTGTCCCAGTCACCCGAGTTGGCCAGGCGCAGGGTGCCGCCGGTCTTGGTCGACGGGTTCACGGGCTTGGTCAGCGCGGCGTTGAACGTGCCGTCACCGCCGCTGCCGCCCGAACCGCCGCTCCCGCCGCCACAGGCGGCCAGGGCGAGGGTCGCCGCGAGCCCTGTCGCGACGAGAGGTATTGATCTCCTCATTTGGCTACGTTCCTCCTTGTGGGGGTTTCTTGGAGAAGGCGTGTGGTCAGCGGGCCCGCGGGGCGAGCGCGTCGCGGAGGCCGTCGCCGAACAGGTTGAACGCGAGCACCGTCACGAAGATCGCCAGACCGGGCACCACCATGAACCAGGGGTCGACCGAGTAGATCGGGACCGCCTGGGAGAGCATGCCGCCCCAGGTCGGGGTGGGCTCGCTGACCCCCACACCGAGGTAGGACAGCGCCGCCTCGAACAGGATGTTCGTCGGGATCAGCAGGGTGGAGTAGACCAGGATGGGGGCGACGAGGTTCGGCAGGAGCTCGCGGAAGAGGATGTACGGGGCGCGCGCGCCCATCGCCCGCGCGGCGTCGACGAACTCCCGCTCCCGCAGCGTGAGCGTCTGCCCGCGGATGATCCGGCCGATGTAGGCCCAGTTGAAGAAGCCGATGATGAAGATCAGCAGGGCGATGCGCAGGCCGTTGCCGGAGAGCCCGAACGCCTTGCCCTGGACGACGCCGCCCAGCGCGATCGCGAACAGCAGGATCGGGAAGGCCAGGAAGACGTCCATCGCCCGGGCGATCAGGGTGTCGACCCAGCCGCCGAAGTAGCCGGCGATCATGCCGAGGACGGTGCCGATCACCACGGACAGCAGCGTCGCCAGGAAGGCGATCAGCAGCGAGATCCGGGCGCCGTACACGATGCGGCTGAAGATGTCCCGGCCGTTGGTCGGCTCGATGCCGAGGGGGAACTTCCCGCTGATCCCCGAGTGCCAGGGGCCGTGCAGCGGGCGCTGCAGGTTCGGGTCGATCAGGTCCTGGTGGAACTCGCTCGGCGGGTGCCCGAACCAGTCGCTCAGGAACGGAGCGAAGATCGCCACCAGGATCAGCAGCAGCACCACGATGCCGCCGCCCATCGCGAGCTTGTCGCGCCGCAGGCGCATGAGCGCGATCTGACCGAGGGAGCGTCCCTCGATCTTTCGCGCGCCGCCGAGGACGGCATCGGGCCTGGCCTCGAGCTCCGACCCGGTGACCTCGATCGGTGCGGTCACGACAGGTACCTCCCACGTTGGGCCGCGTTGTTCATCCACGGGCCACCCAGAAGTCCACCTGTGGACTCCCGTGGTTTCGGCCCGTCGGAGAGGGACCGTATCCCCTCCGGGATGACTCTCACGCCCGTGAGCAGGCTGGCGCTAGTACCCGTGTCTCGATTGTGATCCGGTCGTCATCAAGGGCAGACGTGCGTCACGGCAACGCGATGCCGCGAACGCGGAGCGTTATCCCCTGTCGTTATCTTCGCAGGTCATCAACTGATACCACGGTTTTTCAGGATCTGTTCGATCTCCGCCAGGTCCGGGTCGACGGCCGGTCCGGCGGTCGGCCGGCGGCTCTGCAGCTCACCCTTTGACGCCGCGCCCTTGGGTGCGCTCTTCGGTGCGTTCTTCCGGCCGGACCCGCCGTCCGCGGCCGGGCCCTTCCGCAGCATGACGCCGGAGGCGACGTACAGCAGGGCGCCGAGACCGAACAGAGCGACACCGGCCCACTTGACCGGGCTGAAGACCAGGTCCGACAGGAACTTGGTGAGGCCGGTCAGGTAGGCGCCCATCGGCACCATGGACCAGGCGGCGCCCCGCATGCCGGACGCGGCGCCGCGCCTGCGGTAGGCCGCCCAGCTGCCCAGCAGACCCAGCACGGTCGCCGCCAGGCTGATCGTGAACAGAAGGACATCGCTCATCGCACACCTCACCAGCGACCCGGCCGGTCCGCCGCCCGCCCGACGCGGACGGACGCCGCCGGGCCGGCCGGTTCGTTCCGGCCTTTTTCATGACGTCTCCATCCTGACACGTCATGACGCGTTCGGCGCTCCTCCTCCGGGACCGTTCCGGGTACTCCCCGGGCATGACCTCAGGGTCGGATCAGGGCGCGCAGGCGGTCCAGGTCGACCTCGCGCAGGGAGGCGACGACCGTGCGGCGCGGGGCCTCCTCGATCGGCACCACGCTGGGCACGGCGACGACGTGGCAGCCCGCGGCGGCGCCGCTGGTCGCGCCGTTGAGCGAGTCCTCCAGGGCGACGCAGCGGCGCGGGTCGACGTCGAGCAGGCGGGTCGCCGCCAGGTACGGCTCCGGGTGGGGCTTGGTGCGGCTCACCTCGTCCCCGGCCACCGTCACGGTGAAGCTGTCGCGCCCGATCCCGTCGAGGGCGTGCTCCATCAGCGCCCGGTGGGTGGAGGAGACCAGGGCGGACGGCAGCCCGGCGGCGCGGACCTCGTCGAGCAGGTCGCGGGCGCCCGGCATCATCGGGACCTCGGCCCGCAACCGCCGGCCCATCGCGTCGAGCAGCCTGCCGCCGACCTCTTCGGGGGTGGCGGGCACGCCGGTCAGGTCGAGCATGTAGGCGACCGTGCGATCGAGCGAGCCGCCGACCAGGAACTCCTGGTGTTCCGGCCCCCACGAGCCGCCGAGCCAGGCCACCACCTCGGCCTCGGCCTCCAGCCAGAGCCGCTCGGAGTCGAGCAGCAGCCCGTCCATGTCGAACAGGACCGCCTGCAGCACGCGCACCATCTCCTCACATCCCGCGCGGAAACGGGGCACCGAACAACCGCCGACAGCAGGAGCACCTGGGAAGAGTTGGTCATTTTACCGGAGTTGCGGGCCAGGCCTTGCGTCATAATCCGGTCGGCCCGATGATCATGGTCGTACTGCCGGACACGGCCGTCACGGCCGGGAGAGGAGGCACATGACGCGTCTCATCGATCGTTTTCTGGCTCGTGTGGCCCCGAAGGCCACCGTGTCCGCCGGCTGCAGCAACGACCGCTACTGCTCCGGCGGCTTGTACTACCTCCGTCAGTGCTGCCTCGACGAGGGGTGCCACACCCCCGTGATCGGCGCCTGCGGATCACCGTGAGGTCCCTCGCGGCGGGGACGCGACGCCCCCGCCCGCGACGGGTGTTCTGTGAGGAGCGCGCGTGGAACTCATGCGGATCGCGAGCGCCTGCCTGATCGGGCTGGTCTTCGCCGTGTCGGCCGTCTCCAAGCTCCGCGACTTCGACGGCTTCGCCAGGTCCGCTCCCTCCCTGGTGCCGGCGTGGCCCGGTCGTGCCCGGCTCCTGGCGATCGTCACGACCGCGCTCGAGGCGCTGGTGCCCCTGTTGCTGGTCGCGCCGCCCACCACGTCGTACGGCTTCGGTCTGGCCGCCGTGCTGCTGGCCGCCTTCACCACGGCCATCGCGGCCGCGATACGGCGTGGACGCCGTGCGACCTGTCGCTGCTTCGGCCCCTCCAGCGCCCCGCTCGGACCCCGCCATCTCGTCCGTAACGGAGTGCTGTTCTCCTGCGCCGCGCTCGGCGGCCTGTCCCCCGGCGGCCTGCCGCCCGCGGCCGGAGTCGCGGTGGCCGCGGCGACAGGGCTCGTCGGAGCGGTGCTGATCGTCTTTCTCGACGACATCGTCGACCTGTTCGGGAGGAATCCCTGATGCCCTACCTTGCCGCCGCCGTCGTCCTCGTCGGCCTGCTGTGCGTGCTGAACCTCCTCCTCACGCTCAGCCTGATCCGCCGGCTCCGGGAGCAGGGCGCGGCGCAGCCGCGGCACGCCGGGCCGCCGACAGTGCTGAAACCCGGCTCGGAGGTCGGTGACTTCGCCACCACGACCGTCGACGACGAGCCGGTCTCCCGCGCGGACCTCATCGGCCTGGTCGGCTTCTTCTCCGCGGGCTGCGAGCCGTGCCACGAGCTGGCGCCGCGTTTCGCGGGACTCGCGACGGGACTCCCCCGGCTCGCGGTGGTCACCGGTGACGACCCCGAACTGGTCGCGGTCCTGTCGCCGGCGGCCCGCGTCGTCGTCGAGGGCTACGACGGCGTCGTGAGCGGCGCCTTCCAGAACACCTGGACGCCGTCGCTGTACCTCATCGACGGGGAGCACCGGGTGGTGGCCACGGGCGGACGCCTGGAGGACCTGCCCATCGAATCCCCGGTATGAGGACCTCGAACGCGGGCCGGGGACCGGGCGGGCCGCGGCGATGAGACGGCATGCCCGCCTACGGGAACTGGCCGTCGCCGCGGCCGAGGCGACCGCGCTCACCTGGCGGTCGGCGCCCGGCGGCGTCTCCGGATACCTCCTGGTCACCCTGGCCGAGTCCGCCGCGCCGATCGCGACCGCGTGGCTGACGAAGACGGTGGTCGACCGGCTGAAGGCGTCCCAGGGCCCGGTCGCGGGTCCCGCCGCCGCGCTGGTGGCCGCCGGGCTGGCCGCCGCGGCCCTCCCCGGGATCGGCCGCCACCTGCGGGCCCAGACCGGGCGGGTCGCCGGGGTCCGGGCGACCGACCGGTTGTTCGCCGCGACCGAACGCCGGGTCGGGCTGCGGCGATTCGAGGATCCGGTCTTCCTGGACCGGCTGCGCCTGGCGCAGGAGGCGAGCGGCAGCACCGGGTACCTGGTCGACTCCGTCTGCGGGGTCGCGCGGGGCACGCTGTCCCTCATCGGCTTCGTCGGAGGGCTCGACCCGGAGGCCGAGCACGAGGTCCATGCCCAGACGCGCCGCCACCGGGCCGGCCGTACCAGCCTGCTGATCTCACACCGGCTCAGCGCCGTACGGGACGCCGACCTCATCGCCGTTCTCGACGGCGGGCGCGTCGCCGAACTCGGCGAGACGCTGATGACGGCGGGCGGCGACTACGCCCGGTCGTTCCGGCTGCAGGCGGCCGGATACCGGGAGGCTGCCGGGTGAGCCCGCGGCAGGGCTCTCACCCCTGGGAGGACATCGGATGACCTCGCTCGCGGCGGCAGTGGTCGGCCTGCTGGTGGTGGCGGGCGTCGTGACCGGATGGGTGCGCCGGCGCTACCTGGTCGCCACCGTCGACGGCCCCAGCATGGAGCCCACCCTCTACTCCGGCGACCGGCTGCTGGTCCGCCGGACCCGGCGCGTGCGCGTGGGCGAGATCGTGGTGGTCCGGATCCAGCCGCCGACGCTGGACGCGCCACCACCGGACCTCGTCCCGGAGGACGAGCTCCCGGAGGCGCCGGTCGAGCGGATGCACCCGGATGGGTTCCTGTTCGTCAAGCGGGTGATCGCGGTGGCCGGCGACCCCGTCCCGGTGGACCGGGTGCCGTGCCTGCGGGATGCCCCGCACCCGACCGTGCCACCGGGCGCCCTGGTCGTGCTGGGCGACAACGCGGCCACGAGCTGGGACTCCCGCGACTACGGGTTCGTCCACGCCGAGCAGTTCGTCGGCGTGGCGGTCCGCCGGCTCTCCGCGGGGTGACGGCGTCTCCGGACGGCGTCGCGATCGCCGACGCGGCCGTGTGCGGGCCCCCCGCGGCGTCTCCGGACGGCGTCAGGTGTTGAAGTACTTCGCCTCCGGGTGGTGCACGACGATGGCGTCGGTGGACTGCTCGGGGACGAGCTGGAACTCCTCCGACAGCGTCACGCCGATCCGCTCCGGCCGCAGGAGGTCCACGATCTTGGCGCGGTCCTCCAGGTCCGGGCAGGCGCCGTAGCCGAGGGAGAACCGCGCGCCCCGGTAGCCGAGCTTGAAGAACGCGTCGAGATCCCCGGGGTCCTCGCCGCCGAACCCCAGCTCCGCGCGGACGCGGGTGTGCCAGTATTCGGCGAGCGCCTCCGCGAGCTGTACCGACAGGCCGTGCAGCTCCAGGTAGTCGCGGTAGGAGTTCTTCTCGAACAGCTCCTGCGTGGTCTCGCTGATCTTCGAGCCGACCGTCACGAGCTGGAAGCCGATCACGTCGGTCTCGCCGGACTCGCGGGGCCGGAAGAAGTCGGCGAGGCACAGGTGCCGGTCGCGCCGCTGCCGGGGGAAGGTGAACCGGGTGCGCTCGGAGCCGTCGTCGTGGAGCAGGACGACGTCGTCGCCCTCGCTGACGCAGGGGAAGTAGCCGTACACGATGCCGGCCTCGACGAGACCCTCGGTCTGGACGCGGTCCAGCCACATCCGCAGCCGCGGCCGTCCCTCGGTCTCGACGAGTTCCTCGTACGAGGGGCCATCGCCGCCGCGGGCGGCGCGCAGGCCCCACTGGCCCATGAAGGTGGCCCGTTCGTCCAGGTAGGCGGCGTAGTCGGCCATCGGCACGCCCTTGACCACCCGGTCTCCCCAGAACGGCGGGTCGGGGATCTTGTTGTCGGTGGCCACGTCCGAGCGCTTCGGCATGTCCTCGGGCTCGGTCACCTGGAGCCTCGCGCCACCGGTGACCCGGCGGCGGCGCAGCGGCGGCAGCGCCGCGCCGGCCTCGCCGCGCTTGACGGCCATGAAGGCGTCCATCAGGCGCAGTCCCTCGAAGGCGTCGCGGGCGTAGCGGACCTCCCCGTCGAACAGCTCGGCGAGGTCCTGCTCGACGTACGCTCGGGTCAGCGCGGCGCCGCCGAGCAGCACGGGCCAGCGGCCCGCCAGCCCGCGTGAGTTGAGCTCCTCGAGGTTCTCCTTCATGATCACGGTCGACTTGACCAGGAGACCGGACATGCCGATCACGTCGGCCCGGTGCTCCCCGGCCGCGTCGAGGATCGCCGACATCGGCTGCTTGATGCCGAGGTTGACCACCTCGTAGCCGTTGTTGGACAGGATGATGTCGACGAGGTTCTTGCCGATGTCGTGGACGTCGCCCTTGACGGTGGCCAGCACGATGCGGCCCTTGCCGCCCTCGTCGCTCTTCTCCATGTGCGGTTCGAGGTGGGCGACCGCGGTCTTCATCACCTCGGCGGACTGCAGCACGAACGGCAACTGCATCTCACCGGAGCCGAACAGCTCGCCGACGGTCTTCATGCCGTCGAGCAGCACCTCGTTGACGATCTCCAGGGCGGGGCGCTGCGCCAGCGCCTCGTCCAGGTCGGCGGTCAGGCCGTCGGACTCGCCGTCGATGATGCGGCGCTTGAGGCGCTCCCACAGGGGCAGGGCGGCCAGTTCCGCGGCGCGGTCGGCGCGCATCGCGGCGGCGTCGACGCCCTCGAACAGCTCCAGGAACCGCTGCAGCGGGTCGTAGCCGTCCCGGCGCCGGTCGTACACGAGGTCGAGCGCGACCTGGCGCTGCTCGTCGGGGATCCGCGCCATCGGCAAGATCTTGGAGGCGTGCACGATGGCCGAGTCGAGGCCGGCGTTGACGCACTCGTTGAGGAAGACGGAGTTGAGCACGATCCGGGCGGCCGGGTTGAGCCCGAACGAGACGTTCGACAGGCCCAGGGTGGTCTGGACTCTCGGGTGCCGCCGCTTGATCTCGCGGATCGCCTCGATCGTCTCCACGGCGTCGCGCCGGGACTCCTCCTGGCCGGTGCCGATCGTGAAGGTTAGGCAGTCGATGATGATGTCCTCGGGCCGCATGCCCCACTTCGTGGTGAGGTCCTCGATCAGCCGCGTGGCCACCCGCGCCTTCCACTCGGCCGTACGGGCCTGGCCCTCCTCGTCGATGGTCAGGGCGATGACCGCCGCGCCGTGCTCCCTGACGACCGGCATGAGCCGGGCGGTGCGGGACCGCGGGCCGTCGCCGTCCTCGTAGTTCACCGAGTTGATCACGGCTCGGCCGCCGAGCATCTCCAGGCCCGCCTGGATGACCGGCGGCTCCGTGGAGTCCAGCACGATCGGCAGGGTGGAGGCGGTGGCGAACCGGAAGGCCAGCTCCTTCATGTCGGCGACGCCGTCGCGACCGACGTAGTCGACGCACAGGTCGAGCATGTGGGCGCCGTCGCGGGCCTGATCCCGGGCGATCTTCACGCAGTCGTCCCAGCGGGTCTCCAGCATCGCCTCGCGGAACGCCTTCGAGCCGTTGGCGTTGGTGCGCTCGCCGATCGCCAGGTACGAGGTGTCCTGCCGGAACGGCACGTGCTGGTAGAGCGAGGCGGCGCCCGCCTCCGGCCGCGGCCGTCGCGCGGCGACCTCCCGGCCGCGGACCTTCCGCACGACCCGGCGCAGGTGCTCCGGGGTCGTGCCGCAGCAGCCGCCGACCAGCGACAGGCCGAACTCCCGTGTGAAGGTGTCGTGCGCGTCGGCGAGCTGGTCCGGGGTCAGCGGGTAGAAGGCGCCGTCGGCGGTCAGCTCCGGCAGCCCGGCGTTCGGCATGCACGACAGCGCGGTCGTCGCGTGCCGGGCCAGGTAGCGCAGGTGCTCGCTCATCTCGGCGGGACCCGTCGCGCAGTTGAGGCCGATGACGTCCAGTTCGAGCGGCTCCAGGGCGGTCAGCGCCGCGCCGATCTCCGAGCCGAGCAGCATCGCGCCGTTCTGCTCGATCGTGACCTGGCCGATGAGGACCGTGTCGGTGCCGGCCCGGGCGATGGCCCGTTTGGCGCCGATGATGGCGGCCTTCGCCTGCAGCAGGTCCTGGCAGGTCTCGATGATGAGCGCGTGCGCGCCGCCCTCGATCAGGCCGGCGGCGTTGCGCTCGTACGCGTCGCGCAGCTCGGCGAACGACACGTGACCCAGGGTCGGCAGCTTGGTGCCCGGTCCCATCGAGCCGAGCACCCAGCGCGGCCGGTCGGGCGTCGACAGCTCCGCGGCGACCTCGCAGGCGATCCGCGCTCCCGCCTCCGACAGCTCCTCGATGCGCTCGGTGATGCCGTACTCGCCGAGGTTGCCGAGGTTGGCGCCGAACGTGTTGGTCTCGACGCAGTCGACGCCGGCGGCGAAGTACTCCGTGTGGACCTGGCGCACGATGTCGGGACGGGTGACGTTGAGGATCTCGTTACAGCCCTCGTGGCCCTCGAAGTCCTCGAGGGTCGGGCCGGCCGCCTGGAGCATCGTTCCCATGCCGCCGTCGGCCACGACGACCTGGTCACGAAGGGCCTGGCGCAAGGTCTCTGGCGTCGCGCTCATGGGTCCCAAGCCTATCCGCGGCCGCTGGAGCCCGGCTCGTACGCGCCTCGAGGGTGCGGACGTGATCGACATCTCCGTCCGCGTGCGTTCCGTAACCGTTACGGTCGATACGCGTTGTCCTGAACAGCACCATATGCCGGTCCTGATCGTCCACCGCCAGGCCTTGTCCGGCCTGGTCTCCCCCAAGGAGGACCCGTGGGTTCGTACAGCACCGTCCTCGTCGGCACCGACGGCTCCACATCCTCGTTCCGGGCGGTCGAGGCCGCGGCGCGGATCGCCGCCGACGCCGGCGCCACGCTCGTCCTCGCCTGCGCCTACCACCCGATGCCCGAGCGCCAGCGCCAGCACGCCGCCGACCGTCTCGGCGACCTCGCCTACAAGGTCGAGGGCTCCACGCCCGCCGACGACGCGCTGCGCGCCGCCCGCGACCGGGCCGTCGCCGCCGGGGCCCGTGACATCGACGAGGTCGCCGTCGAGGGCGACGCCGTGGACTCCCTCGTGGAACTCGCCGAGAACCGCCGCGCCGACCTCGTCGTGGTCGGCAACCGCGGGCTGAACAGCCTCGCGGGCCGGCTGCTCGGCTCGGTGCCGGCGAACCTGTCCCACCGCTCCCCCTGCGACGTGCTCATCGTCCGCACGACCGATGGCCGGTGACCGGACGGTTCGGTCCGCTGTGATCTTCAGGGGACGCCGGGGGGCGTACAGGACATAGGCTGGAGATGTCGTTTATCGGACGTCGGTTGGGAGGCAGCGCGTGGTCGAGCTCGACGACGTGCCCGAGCTCGTCGACCCGGTGGTGATCGCCGCCTTCGAAGGGTGGAACGACGCCGGAGAAGCGGCGAGCGGCGTGGTACGGCACCTGGAGGACATCTGGGACGCCACCCCGCTGGCCGCACTCGACCCGGACGACTACTACGACTTCCAGGTCACGCGTCCGACCGTCGAGATGGTCGACGGGGAGACCCGGCGCATCAGCTGGCCGACGACACGCCTGTCGGTGGCGAAGATGCCCGGCTCCGACCGTGACGTCGTACTGATCCATGGCATCGAGCCGAACATGCGCTGGCGGGCGTTCTGCCGTGACCTGGTCGGCATCATGCTCGAGCTGAACGCCCGGACCGTCGTGCTGCTCGGGGCGCTGCTGGCCGACGCCCCCCACACCCGGCCCGTGCCGGTGACCGCGGCCTCCTCCGACGCGGCTCTGACCACGCGGCTGCAACTGGAGCCGGCGCGGTACGAGGGACCCACCGGCATCCTTGGCGTGCTGCAGGACGCCTGCGCGAAGGCGGACCTGGAGACGGTGTCGCTGTGGGCCGCGGTGCCGCACTACGTGGCGCAGCCGCCGTCGCCGAAGGCGACCCTGGCGCTGCTGCGCTGGGTGGAGGACATCTTCGACCTCTCGGTGTCCCTGGGTGAGCTGCCCGAGCAGGCGCGCGCCTGGGAGCACGGCGTCAACGAGCTGGCCGAGCAGGACTCCGAGGTCGCGGAGTACGTCCGCGCGCTGGAGGAGCAGAAGGACGCGACGGAGCTCCCGGAGGCGAGCGGCGACGCGATCGCCCGGGAGTTCGAGCGCTACCTGCGCCGCCGCGGCGACGCCCAGTGACACGCTGAGGAGGGGAGGCTCCACGCCTCCCCTCCTCGCTTTCCTCTAGAGCTCGACGCCGAGCAGCGCGTCGACGGCGACGCGGGCCAGGCCGGGCGCCGCGCCGTCGGCCTCGCGGTCCTCGTCGGTGACGCCGAGAGCGTGGTCGGCCCACTCGTCGACGGCCCGGAGCGCCGCCGGGGCGTCGAGGTCATCGGCCAGGTGCCGGCGGATCCGGCCGACGAGATCGCCCGCCGGCGGGCCCGCGGGCAGCAGGACCGCCTCACGCCAGCGGGCCAGGCGCGCCTGGGCCCGGGTGAGGTCGTCCTCCGTCCACTCCCAGTCGGACCGGTAGTGGTGGTCCAGCAGCGCGAGCCGGATCGCCATGGGGTCGGTGCCCGCGGCGCGCAGGCGGGACACGAAGACGAGGTTGCCGCGCGACTTGGACATCTTCTCGCCGTCCAGGCCGACCATTCCGGCGTGGACGTACGCCTTGGCGTGCGGCCGCTCGCCGGTGGCGATCTCGGCGTGCGAGGCGCCCATCTCGTGGTGCGGGAAGACCAGGTCCGAGCCGCCGCCCTCGATGTCGAAGGACATGCCGAGGGTGCGCACGGAGATCGCCGAGCACTCGACGTGCCAGCCGGGCCGACCCCGGCCGAACGGGGAGTCCCACGACGGCTCCCCGGGGCGCTCGGCCTGCCACAGCAGCGCGTCCAGGGGGTCCTTCTTGCCCTTGCGTCCGGGATCGCCGCCGCGCTCGGCGAACAGCGCGAGCATCTCCTTCGGCGACAGGCCGCTGACCCCGCCGAACGCCGGGTCGGCGGAGATGGGGAAGTACAGGTCGCCGTCCAGCTCGTACGTCGCGCCCTTGGCCCGGAGCAGCTCGATGAACTCGATGATCAGCGGGATGGACTCGACGGCGCCGGCGTAGTCACGGGGCGGAAGCACGCGCAGGGCGGTCATGTCGTCGCGGAACAGCGAGATCTCCCGCTCGGCCAGCGCCCGCCAGTCCTCTCCGGTCTGGCCGGCGCGCTCCAGCAGCGGGTCGTCGACGTCGGTGGCGTTCTGCACGTAGTGCACGTCGTGGCCGGCGTCGCGCCAGACGCGGTTCGCCAGGTCGAACGCCAGGTACGTCGCGGCGTGACCCAGGTGGGTCGCGTCGTAGGGGGTGATGCCGCAGACGTAGATCCGCGCGGTCGGGCCGGGATCGGTGGGGCGTACGGCGCCGGCGGACGAGTCATAGACGCTCAGCCGGACGTCGCCGGGGGCGGGGAGGCCGTGTTCGGCCAGGCTGGGGACCTTGGGGGCGGGCCACGATCGCATACCCAGCAGCCTAACCGGCGTCCACGGGTCCACGATCAGGCAGGTTCGGTTCACCGGACGGTAACCCGAATACCGCTCGGATTCCGAGCGTCGCACAGTTAGGTAGCGACCTGCTGGAATTCATCGACGCAGCAGTCTGTGGAACCGGATCCCCTCCCGTTATGTCGCTGAGTGACGCTATGGTTGCCGCGTGAATCTGGCGGAGGAGGCGCGGGCGGAGGGCGTCAGTCCCCGCATCTCTTACCGCTGGTTTCGTCCGGGCACGCGGTTCGCGGCGCGTGGCCGCCGTCTGATAATCGGAGGTGACGGCGAGGTCGCAGGCGTTCTCGCGCGGGGTATGGTCAAGAGGCCCATCTCGATCTGTTCCTGTTGTCATGGCCGTAGTTCGGTGCAGAACCGTACTCACAGCACGCTGGACGTGGCCCGTCGTGGCTGAGCTGCTTGCCGGCGAGGCGTTGTTCGTTGCGCCGGGGCCGTCCGGTGTGGCGATCCGTGACCGGCTCAAGGGCCTGACGCCGCAGGATGTAATGGTGCTGCAGTTGGTGGGTGACCACCTCGGCTCGCTTGCTTCCCGGGACCTGAAGGTGCGGTGCACGGCCGGGCTGAAGCACGACACCGGCCAGTGGGCGGACCGCAAACGAGCGTTGACGGGTGAGTCGTCGTCGCGGTGGGCCGGTTCGATCACCAAGGCCACGCACGACCAGTGGGCGTTAGCGCGGCGTAACCAGCTCGCCCACATCCGCAGTCTCGAGGCCGGGATCGCCACGATCACCCACCGCCTGTCCCTGCCGGTCGGTGAAAAGGGCTCCAAGAAGGCGCCGGGCGGTTACCGCGACGCCGAAGAGTGGTTCGCCAAGACCCGGCGCCTGCGCTTGCTCCAGGACCGGCTTCGACACGAACAGGCCGATCACTGGGTCGGGCTGGTCCGTGTCGTGCGGGGCGGTAAACGGCTGCTGCGCACCCGGCACAACCTGGACGCCGCCGAGCTCACCCCGGCCGAATGGCGTGACCGATGGCGGGCCGAACGCCGGTTCCTCCAGGCCGATGGCGAGTCCGGCAAGCGCTACGGCAACGAGACCATCCGCATCACATCCGAAGGTGAGGTCAGTATCAAACTCCCGGCACGCCTGGCGTATCTGGCCAACACCGGGCACGGCCGGTACGTCCTCACTGCGAAGTTGTCGTTCACGCACCGGGGCGATCGATGGCGCGACCGCATCAGCACCAATCGGGCCGTGGCCTACCGCATTCACGAAGACGTCCAGCGCGGCCACTGGTATGTGACCGCTTCCTGGACGCTCTCACCGGTCAAGACCGTCCCACTCGCAAGCGTCCGCGCCGGGGGCCTGATCGGTGTAGACACCAACGCCGACCACCTGGCCGCCTGGCGACTCGATCACCACGGCAACCCCGTCGGCAACCCGCGCCGCTTCGACTACGACCTGTCCGGCACCGCCGCCCACCGTGACGCCCAGATCCGGCACGCCCTCATCCGCCTCCTGCGCTGGGCACAGCGGCGCAATCTGGCAATCGCGATCGAGAACCTGGACTTTCAGGCGGAGACGACCCGCGAGAAGCACGGGCGCCGTAAACGATTCCGCAAGCTGATCTCCGGCGTGCCCGTCAGCAGGCTGCGCGGCAGGCTGGTGGGCATGGCGGCCGAGCTCGGCGTCACAATCGTCGCCGTCGACCCGGCCTATACCTCGAAATGGGGGGTCCAGCACTGGCAGCGCCCCCTCACGACCACCCGTCGCCGCGTCAGTCGCCATGAGGCGGCGGCCGTGGCGATCGGACGACGCGCCCTGGGGCACCCGATCCGGCGACGGACGGCACCGCCCCCGCACGACCGGAGCGATCGCGCGGGGCATCGGACCGTCCAGGCCGCACCGGTGACCCCAGCGCGTAAGGAACCCCGCCCCCGCAGTCCCGGACCACGGACACGATCCGCGCCGCCCGGACACGGAGCGAACGCGGGGAACCAGGATGCCCAACACCGTTCGGAGCGTCCGGCTGAGCACGCCCATCCCGTGCTCAGTCCATAGGAACGGTAAAGAGTGCGCCATGTCGTGTGGAATAACTGCTGGTCCGCCAGCGATGTGGAAGTCTGGTCACGCTTGTCCCCCTCCCCTAGCCTGAACCCGCACCGTGTCGAAACACCGCAGGAAGAAGCCTCGTCGCCCGCCGCTGGCGGGCCTTTCCGTGTGGGCGGCGACGCTCGCCGCGGCGCTCGGGATCGCGTACCTCACCGTGGACGTCGGCCTGTACCACGGCTCGGCCGCCACGCGCCGGCCGCGGGACGTCGACACCCCCTCCCCGGCGCGGCCGGGGCTCACCCGGCTCACGGTCACCGACCCGGTCGACCACAAGGCGTACGGGGTCTACGTGTGGCGTCCCGACGTGCCGGAGACGCGGATGCTGCCGGTGCTGTACTTCCTGCACGGCGTGCCGAGCGACCCGAAGACGCTCATCGACGACGAAGGGCTCGCCAAGCAGGTCGCGGCGTACGTCGCCAAGGGCGGCACGCCGTTCGAACTGGCGGTGCCGGACGGCAACGGCAGCCACCACGACGACACCGAGTGGGCGAACGCCGTGGACGGATCCGACCGGATCGAGGACCGGCTGCTCGATGAGGTCATCCCCGCCGTCGAGGGCCGGCACCGGCGTGACGCCGCGCACCGTGCGATCGGCGGCTTCTCCATGGGCGGGTACGGCTCGATGAACCTCGCGCTGCGCCACCCCGACGTGTTCGGCGCGGTGACGTCCATCTCCGGTTACTTCCACGTCGACGACCCGTCGCACATGTTCGGCGACCAGGCCGCCGCCATCACCGCCAACCGGCCGGACCAGAACATCCCCGCCGCGCGGCGCGTGCGGATCTTCCTGTCGGCCGCCGAGGACGAGGACAACGACGTCATCAAGGGCGAGCCGGAGCGGTTCAAGAAGCTGCTCGACGCGGCCGGCGTGCGGGCCGTCTACGAAGAACGCCCCGGCGGCCACGACTGGGACTACGTGCGCAGCGTCCTGCCCGACGCGTTCGGCTTCCTCGCGCAGGGATGGACCAAGGCCGGCGCGCCCGGGCCGGTGAACACGGCGCCCGGCCCCAGCGGTTCGCCGCAGTAGGGTCCCGTCCGCGGCGGTTCCCCTGGCGAGCGCGCACGGCGCGGCGCGAGAACGACGCGGCGCGAGAACGACGCGGCGCGAGAACGACGCGGCGCGAGAACGGCGTCGGAGTGGTGCCCGCGGCCGGGCGCTACAGCGGCGGCCAGGGGATGGCGGGCCAATCCTCCGGCGGGTACGGGTGGATCCGGTGCTTGAGCATGAGCTCGATCCGGCCGTGCACCGCCTCGACCTCCTCGGCGGTCAGCAGCCCGGACAGCCGCCGGGCGAAGCCGTCGCGGGTGAAGGCGCGGCGCAGTCGCTGCAGCGCGTCGACCGCCTCGGAGGTGAGCGACTTCCCTCGCCACTGCCACAGCACCGTACGGAGCTTGTACTCGGATGAGAAGCAGACCCCGTGGTCGCAGCCGTACACGTGACCGCTCCTGGTGGGCAGCAGGTGACCGATCTTCCGGTCGGCGTTGTTGACGACGGCGTCGAAGACGGCCATGCGGCGCACGCCCGGGTCGTCACCGCGGGACAGCTCCACCAGGTCGACCTCGGAGTCGTGGTCGATCCACAGCTGCACCATGCCGGGCCCGAACGGCCCGTCGCGGTGCACCGTCGGAGGCACGACGTGCCAGCCCATCTCCTCCGAGACGAGGTAGGCGGCCACCTCGCGTCCCGCCAGGGTGCCGTCGGGGAAGTCCCACAGCGGGCGCTCCCCGGAGACGGGTTTGTAGACGCAGTTGGCGCGCAGGTCATCGTGCGCGATCGAGCAGTACAGCGTCGCGTTGCTGGCCGCGACGAGTCGCCCTTCGACGGTCATGTCGCCGTGCTGGAGGAGGCGGAGGGCGGCCTCGGTGTCGGCGGGGCTCAGTGCGCCGTCCCCGCCGATGCCGTACCTGGAGGGCTGACTCATGTGCTTAGTGTCCAGGGGATCGGGGTCTCAGCCAAGATGGCCGTTCTGGCGAGGACACACGTGACCCTGGGCGTCGAGGGGAAGGCCGCAGAGCGGGCACGGCGGGCGACCCGCGGCGACGATCTTCAAGGCCCGCTGCGCGAACGCCCGCGCCTGGGCCGCGGTGATCCGCACCCGGAGCACGGCGACCGCGGGGTTCTCGCTGCCGATGTCGGCCTCGTCCTCCTCGCTTTCGGTCATCTCCTGGGCCTCGATGACGATGCGCTCGTCCTCGGGGTCCCAGGCGAGGGCCATGGTGCCGACCCGGAACTCCTCTTCGACGGGCTGCTCGAGGGGCTCGTCGTCCTGCAGCTCGACGGGCGCGACGGCGGGGACCACCGCGGCGGCACCGCCCTGGCGCAGCACTTCGTCCAGCAGCTCCTCGAGGCGTTCGGCCAGGAGCGTCACCTGGAACTTCTCCAGGCCCACACTGGTGACGCGGCGGCCGGCCCGTGCCTGGAGGAAGAAGGCGCGCTCGCCCGGCTGGCCGACGGTGCCAGCGACGAACCTGTCGGGCATGTCGTATGCGATGACCGGCATGAGATGACCCTACGCTCCGCCGCCGACCGCCGCGTCACTGTCCCGCCCCGACTTCGCAAGAAGATCGTCGACCCGGCCGCCGACGTCGTTCAGGCGTACGAGGAAGGGACGCAGTTCGGTGTAGCGGATCACGGTGAGCGCGGCCGGGTCGGCCTGGATGCGCTGGAACTGGTCCAGGTGCAGTCCGACGGCGTCGGCCACGATCGCCTTGATGATGTCGCCGTGGCTGCAGACGACGTAGGTCGCCTCCGGCCCGAGCCGGTCGTTCCACTCGCGGATCGCGGACACGGCCCGGTGCTGCGCCTCCGCGAGGGACTCCCCGCCCGGGAAGCGGGCGGCGCTCGGATGCGCCTGGACGACCTTCCAGAGGTCCTCCTTGGCCAGTTCCTCGAGCGGGCGGCCGGTCCACTCGCCGTACTTGACCTCGCCGAGCCGGTCGTCGGTCTGGACGCCGAGGTCGTCCCGACCGGTCAGGATCGCCTCCGCGGTCTCCTGGCAGCGGTCCAGCGGACTGGAGACGATCGCGTCGAGGGGAACGGGCGCCAGCCGCGCGGCGAGTTCGGCGACCTGCTTCCGGCCGCGTTCGTCCAGGTGCACGCCGGGAGTCCACCCCGCGAGCACCGGTCCGGTCATCTCGGTCAGCCCATGGCGTACCAGCAGAAGTGTGGCCACCCGTGAACTCTAGTGGCACTCGGGGGTGGCGCTTGCCTCGCGCACCTGTGGGTAAGCACTGTTGGACGTTTTGTTAACCGGCGATGCGGAACAATGTCCCGTCATGATCGTGGATTGCGCCATCTACCGTAAAGGCGAGCGGGAGACCGTCGACGGCGACCTCAGCGACGCGCTCGACGTCGCCCGTGAGGACGGCGACGCGTTCATGTGGATCGGACTGCATGAGCCGACCCGGGAGGAGTTCGACCTGGTCGCCGACGAGCTCTGCCTGCACCCGCTGGCGATCGAGGACGCGGTCAAGGCCCATCAGCGTCCCAAGCTCGAACGCTACGGAGACACCCTCTTCGTCGTCGTGAAGACGCTGCGCTACATCGACGAGACGTCCGACATCGAGGTCGGCGAGATCATGCTGTTCGTCGGCGCCGACTTCGTCATCACCGTCCGGCACGGCCAGGGCAGCCCGCTCAAGGAGGTGCGCCGGCGGCTCGAGGGCGACCACCGCCTGATGGGCCACGGGCCGAGCGCCGTCCTCTACACGGTCCTCGACGAGGTCGTCGACCGGTACGAGGCGATCGCGCACGAGGTCGAGACCGACATCATCGAGCTGGAGCGCGCGGTCTTCTCGCCCGGGCGCAGCATGGTGACCGAGGACATCTACGACCTCAAGCGGGAGGTGCTGGAGTTCCGCGGCGCCGAGGACCCGCTGATCCCGGTCCTGCAGGACATCGTCAAGGGCCGGGTCGAGGTCGCGCCCGGCACGCTGGAGTACTTCCGCGACGTCCTCGACCACCTGCTGCGCGTGGACGAGCGCGTCGACTCCCACAGCGAACTGCTGACGAACGTGCTCAACGCGCACCTGGCCCAGGTCGGCATGCAGCAGAACGAGGACATGCGCAAGATCTCCGCCTGGGCGGCGATCCTGGCGGTGCCCACCATGGTGACGGGCGTGTACGGGATGAACTTCACGCACATGCCGGAGCTGAAGCAGTGGTGGGGCTATCCCGCGGCGCTCCTGCTGATCCTCGGGATCTGCCTGGGCCTGTACCGCTGGTTCCGCAAGAGCGGCTGGCTGTGACGTGACCCCGGCCGCGGCAGAGGTCGCGGCCGGGGCGGTTCGGGACGACGCGCGGGCGGCGGGTACGAGCGGCGGTTCGGGGCGACGCGCGGGCCGCGGTTCAGGTCGCGGTGATCGCTCCGGCGGCCAGCAGACCGATCAGGACGCCGCCGAGCGCCACTCGGTAGTAGGTGAACAGCAGCGTCGAGTGCCGGACGAGGAACTTCAGCAGCCACGCGATCGAGGCGTACCCGACGACGAAGGACACCACGGTCGCGACCGCGGTCCCGGCGATCGGCAGCCCGCCCTCGCTCACCTTGCGCAGCTCGAACAGGCCGGACAGGACCACCGCCGGGATGGACAGCAGGAAGGAGTAGCGCGCCGCCGCCTCCCGCGTGTACCCGAGGAAGAGGCCACCGGTGATCGTGGAGCCGGACCGCGAGGAGCCGGGGATCAGCGCCAGGCACTGGAAGCCGCCGATGATGAGGCCGTCCCGCATGTTGAGGTCGCCGACCTCGAGCTTCTGCCGGCCCGCCCATTCGGCGACCATCAAGACCAGGCCCATGACGATGAGCGAGGCCGCGTTGATCCAGAGGTTCCGGGCGGGTCCCTCGATCAAGTGGTTGAACGCCAGCCCGATGACCGAGACCGGGATCGTGCCGAGCCCGACGTACCATCCCATCCGCGCGTCGAGGTGACCGCGCAGCTCCTTGTTGGTGAGGCTGCGGAACCACGTGGTGATGATGCGGACGATGTCCCGCCAGAAGTACAGCAGGACCGCGAGCATCGTGCCGAGCTGGATGACCGCCGTGAACGCCGCGCCGGGGTCCTTCCAGCCGAGCAGCCGCGGCACGATCAGAAGGTGTGCGGAGCTGGAGATCGGCAGGAACTCGGTGAGGCCCTGCACGATGCCCAGCACGGTCGCTTGCACGAAGTTCACGGGTCCGGAGTCTCCTTGTTCACCCGCCGCCGCGCGGGGAGTCGCTGATGACGATGGCAGCCTAGTGCCGCGCGGACCCGGCCCGACCCACGGGCGGGGCGTGTCCCGACCGGCGGTCGGCGAGCGTCCCCGCCGCGGTCCGCCCAGCGCACCGGCCCGTCGTCGTCGGGATCCGGCCGGCGGTCGACGCGCCTGCGGCCCACGGCCGGCGTGTGTCCCGGGCCACTGGGCGGGCGTATGCCGGGTCCGCCGACTGCCGATACGCTCCGCAGGCATGGAACAGCGTCACCTGGGCCGAAGCGGCCTGGCCGTTTCCCGTCTCGGCCTCGGAACGATGACCTGGGGCGGGGACACCGAGGTCGAGGACGCCGCCGCCCAGCTCACCGCCTTCGTCGAGGCGGGCGGCACCCTGGTCGACACCGCGGACGTCTACTGCGGCGGGGAGAGCGAGCGGGTCCTGGGCGCCCTCGTCGGCCAGGTCGTCGCGCGTGACGACCTGGTCATCGCCACGAAGGCCGTGCTGACCGCCGACGGTACCCGCGACGCCTCCCGGCGGCACCTGCTGCGCGCCCTCGACGCCTCGCTCGAGCGGCTGGGCACGGACCACGTGGACCTCTGGCAGCTGCACGCCTACGACGCCCGGACGCCCCTGGAGGAGACGCTGTCCGCCCTCGACGACGCGGTCGCCTCCGGCCGGGCGCGCTACACCGGCGTGTCGCACTTCGCCGCGTGGGAGCTCGCCCGCGCCGCGACGTGGCAGAAGGCGTGGCCGGGGCGTACCCCGATCGTCTCCACGCAGGTGGAGTACTCCCTGCTGCGCCGGGACATCGAGGACGACGTGCTGCCGGCGTCCGCGGAACTCGGCGTCGGCGTGCTCCCGTGCTCCCCGCTCGGGCGCGGGGTGCTGACCGGCAAGTACCGCACCGGCATCCCCGCCGACTCTCGCGCGGCGACGCCGCACTACGCGGAGTTCGTGCAGCCCTACCTGAGCGAGCGCGGCGCCCAGATCGTCGAGTCGGTGTCGACCGCCGCCGAGGGGCTCGGCGTCTCGCCGCTGGCCGTCGCGCTCAGCTGGGTGCGCGACCGGCCCGGCATCACGGCTCCCATCGTCGGGGCGCGTACGGCGGGCCAGCTCACCGCGATCCTCAAGGCGGAGGAGGTCACGCTGCCCGCCGAGATCCGCGACGCGCTCGACGACGTCTCATCCGATTGACGCGCTCCCCGGCCCGAAGGCCGGGGATTCGGCCCCGTGCCGCGCGAGGCGGAGGAGGGAGGCGGCCTGGGTTCGGCCGCCGACCGGCGGCAACGCGGCGAGGCGCCGCCTGGACACCGCGCGGTAGGACAGCGGGGCTTTGAGATAGGCCCTAGAGTGAGCGGGCGATGACTGAGACCTTCTCCGGCCCGCTCTCCGATGTGACCGAGCTGTTCGCGGCCAGCGACGTACCGGCCCGGCTGGCGCCCGAGGCGCTGATCCGTCTCGGCGAGTCCGCCGCCAAGATCCTGCGCGACGACCCGTGGCGTCTGCTGGAGATCCCCGGCGTACGGCCCGAGCAGGCCGACTTCTTCGCCCGCAGGCTGCTCGGCGCGGAGGCCGGACCGCACGATCCGCGGCGCGCGGCGGCGCTGGCGGCGCACCTGCTGCTGCGGGCGGCGGGCGACGGCCACACCGTGACGTCCGCCAAGGCGATCCTGTCCGCGCTCGAGGCCCTGGACCCGGGTGACGCGGTCGAGGTGCTGCGCGCCTCCATCGCCGCCGGGCAGATCGCCGCGGTGATGGACGAGGAGTCCGAGACCGAACTGCTCGGCCTCGCCCGGCTCACCCTCGCGGAGGAGACGGTCGCCGAGGGCCTCGCCCGGCTGACCGCCACCGCCGATCCCCTGGCCGCGGTCGAGCGCGTTCCGGAAGCGGTGTGCGAGAGCGGCGTCAGCGTGCTCGCGGGCGCGCCGGAGGCCGTCGAGGAGGTCCTCGGTCGGCTGCGCGACGTCCCCGGCGTGATCGTCACCGCGCCGACCGACCGGTCCGCGCGGGCGCTGGGCGGCGCCCGCGCCCTGCACCTGCTGCTCGAGCCGGGACCCGGGGGCTACTCCCGCGGTGAGGACCGCCCGCTCGAGGCCGACCTGGTGGTGGTGGCCGAGGCGGAGACCCTCGACGTCGAACGCGCGGCCGCGCTCGTCGAGGCGTGCATGGACGGGACGCACCTGGTGCTGGCCGGCGACCCGGCGGCGCCGTCCCCGTCCGGCGCGGGCCGCATCCTCGCCGACGTCATCGCGTCCGGGACGGTCCCGGTGACCGAGCTGCCCGCGACGCCTCGTGACGTCATCGGCCGGCTGACCGCGGCGGCACGCCAGGGCACCCTCGCCCCGGTGGAGTCGCCCGACCGCGAGGTCGTCATCGTCCCGGCCGCGGAGGCCCGTGAGGCGGCCCACCGCGCGGTGCAGCTCGTCACGGACTCGATCCCGCGCGCCCTCGGCATCCCCGGCGAGGAGATCCTCGTCGTTACGCCCGTACGGCGCGGGGAGGCCGGCGCGATCGCGCTCAACCGCGCGCTGAAGGAGCGGCTCAACCCGGGCGCGGGTCCGTACGACGCCGGGGACCGGGTCGTCGCCGTCGCCGACCTGCCGGTGGCCGCCGCCGGCGAGTTCGGCACGGTCACCGCCGTCCGTCCGGACCAGGGCACCCTGGTCGTCGCGTTCCCGGCCGGTGAGGCGACGGTGCCGGACTCCGCGGTGCGGCACGGCTGGGCGGTGACCGTCCGCCGGGCCCAGGGCACGCGCTGGCCCGCCGTCGTCGCCGTCCTGCCCGGTGAGGCGGGCGGGGCGCTGTCCCGGCCGCTCGCGGTGGGCGCCTTCAGCCGGGCACGGCGGCACCTGTCGGTCGTGCACGCCGCCGGCGCGGAGCTGGCCCGCGCGGTCCGCGACCGCGCCGAACCACCCCGCCGGACCCGCCTCGCCGCGTTGCTGCGCGCGAACCTGGCGGACCTGTAAGTCTGTCGTTTCCGCCGTTTCCGTGTAACGCTCGTCTCGTTGGACCAGTTGTCAGTAACAACGGGAGCGACGCAGGGAGTGACATGGGTCCAAGGCGAGACTGGCGGCGCGTCGGTGCGGCATCGGCGACGGTGTCCGCCGGCGCGGTGGTGTTCTTCGCGATCGGCACCGGTCCGGCGTCGGCGGAGACGAGCGCCGCGGTCCGTACGGCGGGTGAGTGCAAGCTCGGCCCCCTGCTGTGCAGCATCTTGAACGGCGGAAAGGGCAGCGCCTCGTCTCCGCCGAAGTCGGGCGGCAGCGGATCGTCCAAACCGACGACGAAGCCGAGCAAGCCCAAGCCACAACCCAAGCCGAAGCCCGCCTCCGGCCGCGCCACGCACTCCGGCTCGGGCGGCGGCTCCGGCGGCTCCGGCGGCTCGAGCGGTTCGGGTTCGGTGCACGCGCCGATCGCCCCGCCGGCGGCCGGTGCGGGCGGCAGCGCCCCTGAGGTCGCCGCGCCGCAGCAGCAGGGCCCCGCGCTGCCCGACATCGTGTCGCGGGATCCGGTCGTGTCCCCACAGGACTCGCCGGTCGGCCAGGACCAGGCCACCCCGGCCCGCCTCGTGGCCGCCAGCGCCCCCGAGAGCGACCCGGTGCCGCCGCTCCTGGTGGCGACCGCCTCGGGCCTGATCGGCGCGGTCACGGCGCTCAATCTGAGCGTGCTCGGCCGCCGCCTGCGCCGGCCGCGCTGACGGTCGGGTACGTCCAGAACCCCGCCGGCGCGGACCCATCGACCGTCCAGGAGGCGACGGCGAGGTCGCCGACGCCGTCCTGGCGGCCTGCCGCCGACGCTGTCCTGACGTCCGCCGCCGACCACGGTTCGGGCCTGAGACGGCGGTGCGAAGTCCGTTAGAGTGACGCCGGAGATGGCGGATTCGATCAAGGCTCGTGGGGGCGGCGTCCTGATCGGCGCGTTGGTCGTCGACGCGGTCGGCAACGGGCTCTTCCTTCCGTTGTCGCTGGTCTTCTTCACCCGGTTCACCGACATCCCGCTCGGTCTGCTCGGCGTCCTGATCAGTGCCGCCAACGCCGTCACGCTCCCCGTCCCCGTGTGGGTCGGTGCGCTGGCCGACCGGCTGGGCGCCCTGCCCCTGGTCGTCGCGGCCCAGGTCATGCAGGCGCTGGGCTACCTCGCCTACGTCCACGTGCGGACTCCCGTCGGCGTCCTTCTCGCGGCGGCCCTGGTGGCCGTGGGCGTGCGGTTCTTCTGGTCCTCCGTCTTCACCGCGATCGCGGACTACGCCGACGCGAGCCCCTCCGCCCGGAGCACCGACTCCTGGTTCGCCTGGGCCAACATGACCCGTACCGCGGGGCTCGGCGTGGGCGGCCTGATCACGGGCGCCGTCATGGCCGACGGCCGCGCCGCCGCCTATCGCGCGCTCGCCTACGGCGCGGCCGGCTGTTTCGCGGTGGCCGCCGCCGCGATCGGCGTCTTCGTCCGCGCGCCACGCCGCCGCGACGGCACCGGACGGGCCCGATCCGGATATGGAACGCTCCTCCGGGACCGCCCGTTCCTCGCCCTGACCGGTGTCAACACCGTCCTGGCGATGACGAGCATGATGCTCGGCCTGGCCCTGCCCACGTTCGTGCTCACCGGCCTTCGAGGGCCGTCCTGGCTCGCGTCCGCGCTCTTCGTGGGCAACACCGTCCTGGTGTCGGTGCTGGCCGCACCCGTCGTCGAGCGACTCGCCGGGTACCGGCGCACCCGGGTGCTGATGACCGCGACCGCCCTGTGGGCCGCGTGGTGCTTCGTGTTGGCCGGTCTCGTCCCCGGCCGGCCGGCCGTGACGATCCCCGTGCTGGCCGGCGCGACGGTGCTGTTCACCCTGGCCGAGGTGATGCACGCACCGGTCTCGATGGCGCTGGCGGCCGCGATCTCCCCCGTCGAACTCAGGGGCCGCTACATGGCCGCCTTCCAGTACTCGTTCACCCTCGCCGGGATCATCGCGCCAGCGTTCTTCACCCGGCTGTTCAGTGTCCACCGCGCCCTGCCGTGGGTCGCCCTCGGCGCGATCGACTGCCTCGCCCTCGTCGCCGTACGACTGATGGAGCCGAGCCTGACGACCGCGACGCGACGTGCCGCCGCCGACGCCGATCGGACCCGCGAAGAACCCCGCACGGTGAGCTGAGCAGAGGAGTCGGCGATGCGATACCGGCCATCGTCCCCTGCGCGGGGCAGATCAGGCCCAGCTGACGCCGCTCGGCTTCTCGCCCACGCCGTTCACCTCTCGCCCTCTCAGTCGATGTTCAGCCCACTGTCGCGTGAGCGCCGCGCGCTCTGCGACCCATTCTGCTTGGTCGTGCTCACATCGCACGCGCCAGCACTGTGCGAGCGCCATGGAGAACGCATCGATCGCGGCTGAATCGGCCCGGTTCCATGCCGGGAACCGTTCAGCCCATGCCGCCGCCCGGGAAGGGCTATGGCCGGCTTTGATCAGCCACGGAATCATCAAGCCCAACTCGACCCAGGCCGCACCTCGCGCGACGAACGCCCAGTCCACGAGATAGACACGTTCGTCCGGGGTGATCAACAGGTTGTCCGCGTTGATGTCAGTATGCAGCAGCACATCACCGGCCGCACCGGACACATCGACATCCGCCAAAGTCCAACGGCGTTCCACGCGACCCTTGACCACCTCAGGAGCGACCGTCTCCTGAAGCGTACGAATCACCCGATCGAGTGCGGCCAGATCTGGAGAGCCGGGCGAGTAATCGGCATGTCGGCCGGCTACATGTTCGAATCCGAGGGCGAGCCACTCCCCGGCCTCCGCCCGCCACAGAAGCCGGGGGGCGAGCTCGGCCACGTACGGATTGATCGCCGCTTCCCAGCGCAGCGCCCGGACCTCGGGACCGTCGACGTCCGTCGACACCTTCCGCGCGGCTTTGACGAATACACGTCCGTCCGACGTATGCAATGTGGACGCGAAGTCCGCGTGGTTTCCCCGTGTAGCCGGTTGGAGGGCACGAATCCGACCGGCGCGGTCCTTTATCGCTGCCTGGAGTTGTCCAGGCAGCTCGGTCCAGGCGGTGCGCATGGGACTCCTACTCTAGGAAAGCGGCGGAAGGATGGGCGGTGCGCAGCAGGGCGGGCAGCAACTCGTCGCGGTGGACCAGAACTCGGGGTCTACGCGGTAGCCGGTGGCGTACAACGCCGGGAGAGTGTGTTCCAGCGCGTGGCCGGACCGCATCTCCGCGGTCAGCACCGGCCGGTGGTGGATGTACTCGCCCGCGATCTCCCTGCAGAACGGCACGTAGTCCTCGGTGTGCTCGATGAAGGCGTGCCAGGCCGGGTCGACCGTGACGTCCGGGACGACCCGGTAGCCCGCGCCGTCCGGCAGCAGCATGGCCTTGGACTTGGCCTTGCGGGTGTCGGCGTACGCCTTGAGGAAGACGAGGGCCTGGCCGAACATCCGCTCGGCGTAGACCTTCGTCACCTCCATCTTCTTGGCGAGGTGCGTGGTGACCTTCTCGAAGACCTCGGGTGAGACGAGGTCTCGTGGGTCCTTCGGATCGACCTGGGCCTGGTGCAGAGGATGTTCCGTCGTGATCGTCACGACCGGCTCCTTCCGGTTGATGATGCTGCTACTGACGTGGAGCTGTTTACCGGCCTGCTCCCTTCACAGTCGCGTCTATATTGGTGACCACGGTGCTGATGCAGGTCGTCTCCGAAGGCATCAGCGCGGTGGAGTTCATGCGACCAGCGTCGTTTCTGCCGGGCTTTCATCCCGCTTCACCAGATAGCCCGACACCGGGAAATTCGCGAATATGCTGAAGTCCTGGCGTCTGGCGAGCCGGTCCTCGTAGTAGGCCATCCGCTTCTCCAGTTCGGCCGCCGAATCGGCTTCGAGTCGCACGAAGAACGTCCTACTCGCCAGCCGGTCCGTAAGCGCCCACCAGGGCTTCAGCACCCGGCCTTCGTAGCCGTATCCGTGACAGACGCCGTAGCCGACGATCCAACCGGGATAACGGCCTTCGATCCGCGCGGTCATCCTGTCGGCATCCGCCTTGCCGATCCCCGTCACTCGGCGCATGGCACCGCCCTCGCGATCTTGCCGTGGTCGTCGCGCCGCCACTCGAACGACTCGCACAGCGCCTCGACCATGGCGAGACCTCTGCCGGCGGTGTCCTCGACGCCCGCGTGACGCGGCTCGGGGATGTCGCCGGAGGGGTCCCATACTTCAAGACAGAGCTTCCCGGCTTCGCGGGACACCACGACCCGGAATTCTGTGACGTTCTCTACGTGAAGAATAACGTTGTTGGACAGCTCGGCGACGACGCTGATCGCGTTATCGATCAGCAGCTCGCCACATTTCCAGTCTGTGAGTACGTCTCGAAGGAAGCGCCGGATGCGCCTCACCGATCGGCGATCCGCCGTCGGATGTATAACGCATCGTTGATCGGGGTCGCCACATAGCATCGGCACGGCCGGCTCCCCTCTGTGTCGTGGTTATCCTGTTCCCGTTCCGGGTTGGCCCTTTCTCACCATGGCAGGACGGCGTTATGCTGGCCACCCGCTTTTCGTCACAAGGCGGCGCACCGCGACTCGCGACAAACGCCACGTCGATATAAGGGGTATAAATGGGCAGACCAGCAAAGCAGCTCAGACCGGGCGATTCCCCCACCGCCTACTTCGGATATGAACTGCGAAGGCACCGCGAACACGAGCAACTCACCCAGGACCAACTGGCCGCCGAGCTCCGCTGGACCAGACCCATCGTGAGCATGTTCGAACTGGCCGAACGCGTGCCCAGGCGCCACCACGCGGAAGCCCTCGACGCCTACTTCCACACCGACCGCTTCGGTCACCTGTACGACCTGATCAAGAAAGAGGCCGTCCCCAGCTTCTTCCGGGGATACGTCGAGAAGGAACGAACCGCCGATCAGCTACGGACGCACGATCCGCTGCTCATCCCCGGCCTTCTCCAGACCGAGGACTACGCCACGGCCGTCCTCCGGGCCGGACGCGGTCCTGACGAGCTGGAGCACTCCGTGGCGGCCCGCCTGGAGCGCCAGCGGATCCTCTTCCGTGCGGACCCCGCGCCCGCCCGGCTATGGGCGCTGATCGATGAGGCGGCACTTCGCCGCCAGGTCGGCGGACCAGACGTCATGGCCGCCCAGCTCGGCCATCTCCTCGAGATCGCCGACCGCTACAACGTCACGCTTCAGGTCGTCCCCGAGTCCGCGCAGACGTACGCCGGGCTGGAAGGGGCGTTCACCATCCTCAGCTTCCACGACGGCGCGGACATCGCCTACGTCGACGCCGTGCGCGGCGGCTATCTGATCGATCAGCAGGCGCGTGTCCGGGAGATCACGTTAACGTGGGATCTCGTCCGGACGTCGGCGCTGCCGGGCGAGGACAGCCTGAACAAGGTGAAGGAGTACCTGTGAATCTCAACCAGCAGCCCTGGAAGAAGAGCAGCCGCAGCGGCAACTCCGGCGGCCAGTGCGTCGAGGTCACCGTCCTGGAGGACACCCGGTCCGCCTGACGCCGGACGTACGAAAGCCCCTCCGCTCACACCTCAGTGGGGCCGGACCATCCGGGCGGGTCGGCATCCGCCACCTCGGCGAGGTCACCGACGCCGACCCGCCACCGGCCACCGAGCGCCCCGCCGAGCAGGCGGGGCGCCAGGCCGTTCTCGAACCTCAGCCGCCGACGGCGTGCACGCCGCCGTCGACGTGGACGATCTCACCCGTCGTCGCGGGGAACCAGTCGGACAGCAGCGCGACGCAGGCCTTGGCGGTCGGCTCCGGGTCCGCGACGTCCCAGCCCAGCGGGGCCTTGTCCGGCCAGACGTTCGTGAACTCCTCGAAGCCCGGGATGCTCTTGGCCGCCATGGTCTTGAGCGGTCCGGCGGCGACGAGGTTGACGCGCACGCCGTCCGGGCCGAGGTACTTGGCGAGGTAGCGGGCGGTCGACTCCAGGCCGGCCTTCGCCACGCCCATCCAGTCGTACACCGGCCAGGCCTGGGTGGCGTCGAAGTCCAGGCCGACGACCGAGCCGCCGTTCTTCATCAGCGGCAGGCAGGCGGCCGTCAGGGACTTCAGGGAGTAGGCCGAGACCTGCACCGCGGTGGCGACGTCGTCCCACTCGGTGTTTATGAAGTTGCCGCCCATGGCGGTCTGCGGCGCGAACCCGATGGAGTGCACGATCCCGTCGAGCCCGTCCACGTGCTCGGCGACCTTCCCGGCGAGGCCGTCGAGGTGCTCGGCGTCGGTGACGTCCAGCTCGATGACCGGCGCGGCCTCCGGGAGGCGCTTGGCGATGCGTTCGACGAGCGACATGCGGCCGTACCCGGTGAGGACGAGCTCGGCGCCCTCCAACTGGGCGAGCCGTGCCACATGGAAGCCGATGGAGGCGTCGGTGAGGACGCCGGTGACGAGGATCCGCTTGCCGTCGAGAATGCCCATTCAGTGTCCCATTTCCAGATGTCGGCCGCCGGTCGCCCGCGGCCCGGTGCTCGTTTCGGGGATGCGCGGGGTCAGTGACCCATGCCGAGGCCGCCGTCGACGGGGATCACGGCGCCGGTGATGTAGGCGGCGTCCTCCCCGGCGAGGAAGCGGACGGCCTTGGCGATCTCGGCCGGCTGGGCGACGCGGCCCAGCGGGATCTGCTTCTTGATCTCCGCCTGGCGGTCCTCCCCCAGCGCAGCGGTCATGTCGGTGTCCACGAAGCCGGGCGCGACGACGTTCACCGTGATGTTGCGCGAACCGAGCTCGCGGGCCAGCGACCGGGCGAAGCCGACGAGACCGGCCTTGGAGGCGGCGTAGTTGGCCTGCCCGCCGGAGCCGAGCAGCCCGACGACGGAGGACACGAGGATGATCCGGCCGTTGCGCTTGCGCATCATGCCGCGTACGGCACGTTTGGCGACGCGATAGGCGCCGGTGAGGTTGGTGTCGAGGACGGAGGTGAACTCGTCCTCGCTCATCAGCGCCAGCAGGTTGTCCCTGGTGATGCCGGCGTTGGCGACGAGCACCTGGACCGGGCCCTGCTCGGCCTCGACCTTCCCGAACGCGGCGTCGACGTCCTCGGCGCTGGTGATGTCACAGCGCACTCCGAACAGGCCCTCCGGGGGCTCTCCGGAGCGGTAGGTCACGGCGACGGCGTCCCCGGCGTCCTTCAGCTCGTGGGCGATGGCCAGCCCGATTCCCCGGTTGCCTCCGGTGACCAGGACGGAGCGACTCATTCGACAAACCTCCAGTTCGATCGTGGCGAGCCTATTGCCCTACCGATAGGTAACACGAGCACGGCACCGCCAAGGAGGACCGGCCGGTCTTTGTAGGACGCGATAGGTTGCTCAAGTGAGAGAGATCGACTCAGACTTCACCGCGCTACCGTCGCGGGTGCTGGCCGACGCGGCGCTGTCCAGGGCGCGCGAACTCGGCGCGGAGCACGTCGACTTCCGCCTCGAGCGCATCCGTCACCAGACGCTGCGCCTGTCCGACGGCAACCTCGAGACGGCCATCGACGCCGACGACACCGGTTTCGCCGTCCGGGTGATCCTGAACGGCACCTGGGGATTCGCCTCGGGTATCGACCTGACCACGGACGCGGCCGTCCGGGTCGCCGAGCAGGCGGTCGAGGTCGCCAAGATCGCCGCGGCCATCAACCGCGAACGCATCGAGCTGGCCGCCGAGCCCGCGCACGGCGAGCGGGTCTGGATCTCCGCGTACGAGGTCGACCCGTTCGACGTCGCCGTACGCGACAAGACCGCGTTGCTGGCCGACTGGAGCGCCCGGCTGCTGCGCGACGACCGCGTCGCGCACGCCGACGCGTCGCTCCTGCAGGTCAAGGAGAACAAGTTCTACGCCGACACGGCTGGGACCGTCACGACGCAGCAGCGGGTGCGGCTGCACCCGGTGCTGACCGCCGTCGGCATCCGCGACGGCGCGTTCGACACGATGCGCACGCTCGCCCCGCCGGCCGGCCGCGGCTACGAGTACCTCACCGGCAGCGCGTGGGACTGGGACGACGAGCTGGCCCGCATCCCCGAGCTGCTGGCCGAGAAGCTCGCGGCGCCGTCGGTCGAGGCCGGGACGTACGACCTCGTCATCGACCCGTCGAACCTCTGGCTGACCATCCACGAGTCGATCGGGCACGCGACCGAGCTCGACCGGGCGCTCGGGTACGAGGCGGCCTACGCCGGCACGTCGTTCGCGACGCCCGACAAGCTCGGCAGCCTGCAGTACGGCTCCAAGGTCATGAACATCACCGGGGACCGCACCGCCGAGCACGGCCTGGCCACGATCGGCTACGACGACGAGGGCGTCGAGACGCAGCGCTGGGACATCGTCCGCGACGGCCTGTTCGTCGGCTACCAGCTGGACCGGCGGATCGCGCGGCTGACCGGGGCGGAGCGGTCCAACGGCTGCGCGTTCGCCGACTCGCCGTCGAGCATGCCGCTGCAGCGGATGGCGAACGTCTCGCTGCGGCCGGCCCCGGACGGCCCGTCCACCGAGGAGCTCATCGCCGGCGTCGAGCGCGGGCTCTACGTGGTCGGCGACAAGAGCTGGTCGATCGACATGCAGCGTTACAACTTCCAGTTCACCGGCCAGCGGTTCTTCAAGATCGAGAACGGCCGGCTCGCGGGCCAGGTGCGGGACGCCGCCTACCAGGCGACGACCACCGACTTCTGGAACTCGATGGAGGCCGTCGGCGGGCCGCAGACCTACGTCCTCGGCGGCGCGTTCAACTGCGGCAAGGGCCAGCCCGGCCAGGTCGCGCCGGTCAGCCACGGCACGCCCTCCGCGCTGTTCCGCGGCGTCAACATCCTCAACGCGGTGAAGGAGGCGGGCAAGTGACCACCCCGCAGGAGACGGTCGAGCGGGCGCTGTCGCTGTCGCGCACCGACGGCTGCGTCGTCATCGCCGACGAGTCCAGCGGCACGAACCTGCGCTGGGCGGGCAACACGCTGACCACCAACGGCGTCACCCGCTCCCGGCGGCTCACCGTCATCGCGATCAAGAACAAGGCCGAGGGCGTCTCGACGGGTGTCATGTCCCGTGCGGGAGTGACCGCGGACCAGGTCGAGGACCTGGTGCGCGCGGCCGAGCGCGCGGCGGCCGACAACGCCCCGGCCGAGGACGCCACCTCGCTGATCGAGGCGGCCGAGGCCGGTCCGAGCGGCCGCTGGGAGGACCCGCCGGCCGAGACGTCCATCGGCGTCTTCGAGGGCTTCGCGCCGTCGCTCGGGGAGGCGTTCGCCGCGGCGGAGGGGAACGCCCGCAGGCTGTACGGCTTCGCCGAACACTCGATGAACACCACCTTCCTCGGCACCTCGGCCGGACTGCGGCTCCGGTCCGACGAGCCGACCGGGAAGGTGGAGCTGAACGCCAAGTCCGACGACCTGTCCCGGTCCGCCTGGAACGGCGTCGGCACCCGGGACTTCCGCGACGTCGACGTCACGGCGCTCGCCGACGACCTCGCCCGGCGCCTCGAGTGGGGGCGGCGGCGGATCGACCTGCCCGCCGGCCGCTACGAGACGCTGCTGCCGCCCAGCGCGGTGGCCGACCTCATGGTCTACCTCTACTGGTCCGCCGGAGCCCGCGACGCGAACGACGGCCGTACCGTCTTCAGCAAGCCGGGCGGGGGCACCAGGGTCGGCGAGAGCCTGACCGACACGCCGGTCCGGCTGTACAGCGACCCGGCGGCGCCCGGCCTGGAGTGCACGCCGTTCGCGGTGGCGCACGCGTCCAGCCGTGACTCGTCGGCGTTCGACAACGGGGTCGCGCTCCGGTCGGTCGACTGGATCTCCGAGGGCCGGCTGTCCGCGCTGCTGCAGACCCGTCACTCTGCCGGGCTGACCGGCCTGCCGTTCACTCCCGGCGTCGACAACCTGCTGATGGAGGTGCCGGGCAGCGCGAAGACGCTCGACGAGATGATCGCGGGCACCCGTCGCGGGCTGCTGCTCACCTGCCTTTGGTACATCCGCGAGGTCGACCCGCAGTCGCTGCTGCTCACCGGCCTGACCCGCGACGGCGTGTACCTCGTCGAGGACGGCGAGGTCGTCGGTGAGGTGAACAACTTCCGGTTCAACGAGAGCCCGGTCGGCATGCTGGCCCGCATCGCGGAGGCCGGCGCGTCGCAGCGGACGCTCGGCCGCGAGTGGTCCGACTACTTCACCCGTACGGCGATGCCGCCGCTCCGGATCACCGACTTCAACATGTCGACGGTCAGCAAAGCCAACTAACGATCTACCCCGCCGACTATGTCCGTAACGTCGGCCGACCGCGCCCGAAAACGGTCGGCCGACTCGGACCGGTCGGCCGACCGACCGCTCAGCCGGCCGCCGGCGCTCCGGCCGCCGTACCGGGGCCCGTGGCCGTACGGGAGATCCAGCGCGATCCCGTACGGACCGGGAGCCGTACGCGAGACACAGGGGGCCGTACGAGGGCCCGGTGACCGTACGGGAGACCGGGGGTCGGTCCGTCGCCGTGTGCGGCGGGCGTGCCGCTCAGGCGTCCTCGAGGCGGAAGCCCACCTTGAGACCCACCTGGTAGTGGGCGACCTCGCCGTCGACGATCTGGCCGCGCACCTCGGTGACCTCGAACCAGTCCAGGTGCCGCAGCGTCTGCCCGGCCCGTCTGAGCGCGTTGCGGATCGCGGCGTCCACGCTGTCCGGTGAGGTGCCCACGATCTCCGTTACCCGGTATGTCCGGTCCGTCATGACAGTTCCTCCCGCGCCGCGATGAACCTGCTTTGATCCTCCTTCCCGCCCGCCGCACGCGCCATGCGATGCGAAGCGGGCGCCCCCGCCCGGCCACGTTGCCCGAGGTCGCCGGGCGACCCGGCGCGCGGTCTCGGGCGAGGTGTCGTACCGGATCGGCGCGCGGTCTCGGGCGGGGGCGTCGTACCGGACCGGCGCGGATCACCCGGGCACTTGCCCGGTTCCGCACGACGACTACCTTGGAGGTGTGAAGGTGAGACCGCCCCGGCGACATGAGCGGCCCGTGGTGTACACGGTGACGGACGCCCGCCGGCCCCTGTCCGAGGACATCGGCTACCGGGAGCGCCGCTACCTGCTCACGATGGGCGTGCGAGCGCTCTGCTTCCTGCTGAGCATCATCTTCGCCGTGACGCTTCCCGGCTCATGGCGGTTGCTGGCGATCGTCGCGCTGCTCGGCGCGGTGGTGTTGCCCTACGTCGCCGTCATCTTTGCGAACGGCGGCCGTGAGCCCGACTCGGCCTCTCGATTCACGCCGTACGAGCCAAACACCGTTGACCGAAAAGAGATTTCCGGCCCGCGCGACGAAATCGGCTCGTGACAATCTCTTGACTAACAGAGGGGGGGTTCGGTGTACGATTTGTTCCGGCGCTCTGGTCCCCCGTCGGAGCGCCCGTGCCGGTGTTCCGGGCCCCCGTCGGAACACCGATGATTGCGGCGCCGGGAGGATTGCCCCCGTATCCTCCCGGCGCCGCCACTTTTCTCCTCTTATTCAGTTCGCCGCCGACCTGGGCTGATTCCCGGTCGATCAGGGCGGCGAGCCGCCGACCTCCCGTGCACCGCCTGTCAGGCGTCGCGCCGCTTCAACAGAATCGCCGCGATCGCCAGCATGACGACGGTCCAGAGGCAGAAGACCCCGAACCCCTGCCACGGTGTCAGCAGGTCGCTCTTGCCCTGATGGGCCTGGGCGATCAGGTGGCCCGCCTCGGAGGGCAGGTACGCGTGGACGTGCTTGCCGATGCTGCCGGGCAGCAACTGGGTCAACGGGGCGAGGACCAGTACGAACCCGATCACTCCCGTGATGCCCGCCGCGGTGTGCCGGACGATCCCGCCGATCGCCAGCGCGAACAGCCCCAGCAGGGCGAGGTAGAGCCCGCCGCCGACGATGGCGCGCAGGACGCCCGGGTCGCTCAGCGACACCGGCACCTTGGAGTGGAGGATCGGCGCGCCGATGAAGAAGGAGGCGAACGACACCACCGTTCCGAGGACCAGGATCAGCAGGCCGAACACCGTCGCCTTGGCGGCGAGCATGGGCAGCCGCCGGGGCACCGCGAGGAGGCTGGCGCGGATCATCCCGGTGGAGTACTCCGAGGCCATCACCATGACGCCGAGCACGCAGACGGTGAGCTGGCTGAGGAAGAACCCGCTGCCGAGGATCGTGCTCGTCGGGTCGGCGGCCACGGACGCGCGTCCCGCCGGGTCGGTCTTGTCCCACTGCGCGGCGGTGACGGCCATGAACAGGGCGGTGAAGCCCAGGTCGAGGACGACCAGCAGGATCAGCGACCACACCGTCGAGCGCACGGAGCGGATCTTGGTCCACTCGCTCAGCAACAGGTGGTGGAAGCCCGGCCGGTGGTCGGCGGGAGCGGCCGGGCCGGCGGTCGCGCTGGCAGCGGTGGTCATCGCGGGTCTCCTTCGACGTGCGGGGCCGACGCCGCGCCGTACTCGACGCTCTCGCGGGTCAGCTCCATGAATGCCTCCTCCAGCGAGCCCCGCCGAGGGGTCAGCTCGTGCAGCACGAGGCCGCCTGCGGCGGCGAGCTCGCCGATGCGCGGAGCCTCCAGGTCGGACACGAGAAGGGCGCCGTCGCCGTCCAGAGTGGTCTTGCCGCCCTCCTCACCGATGACGGCGGCGAGCCGTTCGGCGTCCGGGCTGCGGACGACCACCTGCTGCTCGGTGCTGCGCTCGATGAACTCCTCCGTCGAGCAGTCCGCGATGAGCCGCCCCCGGCCGATGACGATGAGGTGCTCGGCGGTGACCGCCATCTCGTTCATCAGGTGGCTCGACACGAAGACGGTGCGCCCCTCGGCGGCGAGGTACTTCATCAGGTTGCGGATCCACAGGATCCCCTCGGGATCGAGGCCGTTGACCGGCTCGTCGAGGATCAGCACGGCCGGGTCGCCTAGCAGGGCCGCCGCGATGCCGAGCCGCTGGCCCATGCCCAGCGAGAAGCCGCCGGCGCGTTTGCGGGCGACCTCGTGGAGCCCGACCAGGTCGATGACCTCCTGGACGCGCTTGGAGCCGATGCCCTGGGTCTGGGCCAGGCACAGCAGGTGGTTGTAGGCGCTGCGGCCGGTGTGGACCGCCCGTGCCTCCAGCAGCGCGCCGACCACCGAGAGCGGCCGCGGCAGGTCCGGGTAGTGCCGGCCGGCGATGGTCGCGTCACCGCCGTCCGCGCGGTCGAGCCCGAGCAGCAGGCGCATCGTCGTCGACTTCCCGGCGCCGTTCGGCCCGAGGAACCCGGTGACCCTGCCGGGCTCGACGGTGAAGGACAGATCGTGCACGGCGACCTTGTCGCCGTAACGTTTGGTGAGGTTCTTCGCCTCGATCATCAGCAGATCCTGAGTTGGGGGAAAGGGGACGTGCGGTCGTTCACGTTAGACGCTGCGTCCGTGTCGGCGGATCCACCCTTCGTATCGATCCAGCATCGCCGACCGGCCATTTCCGGTGGCCGGTCGGCCGAACGGGGCGCATCCCTTCAGCGACCGCCCCGAACCGGTGGCCGGGTCCGACCGCCCCGCGGAGGCGACCCGACCGCCCCGCGCAGGCACCCCGACCGCCCCGCGCAGGCACCCCGACCGCCCCGGGCAGGCGACCCGACCGCCCCGCGCAGGCACCCCGGCCGCCCCGGGCAGGCGGCTCGGCCGCCCCGCGGAGGCTGCTCGGCCTTCTCGCGCGGAGGACTCGGACCGACGCGTATCGACGGGTCTGGGACGGGTAACGGAACCCCCATGAATCGGTCAACCCGTCGTACGGTCCTCGTCGCCGGGGCCGCCAACCTGGTGGTCGCCGCGACCAAACTGGCCGCCGGCCTGATCTCCGGTTCGAGCGCGATGCTCGCCGAGGCGGCCCACTCCCTCGCCGACACCCTCAACCAGGCGTTCCTGCTCGCGTCGCTGCGCAAGAGCAACCGGCCGCCGGACCGCGACCACCCGTTCGGCTACGGGCAGGAGCGCTACTTCTGGTCGCTGCTGGCGGCCTTCGGGATCTTCGTGGCGGGCGCCGGATTCTCCGTGTTCGAGGGCATCCTCGCGATGCTGCGGCCCCATGGGCACGAGGATCCGCTGATCGCGTACATCGTGCTGGCCGTCTCGTTCGTGGCCGAGGGGATCTCGTTCGCCCGTGCCGTCCACCAGATGCGGCAGGAGGCCGAGAACCAGGGCCGGGAGGTCCTGGACCACGTGCGCCGCAGCCCGGACATGACGGTCAAGGCGGCACTGTTCGAGGACACCGCCGCCGTCATCGGTCTCGTCCTCGCCGCGGGCGGCCTGCTCCTCACCCAGCTCACCGGCTCCTCGGTGTGGGACGGTGCCGCGTCCGTCGCCGTCGGCGTGCTGCTCATCGTCGTCGCGTACCGTCTCGGCCGCGACAGCCGGGACATGCTCATCGGCCACGCGGCCGACCCCGACGAGCAGCGGCTGATCGCCGAGGAGATCAATGCGACCGAGGGCGTCGACGACGTGGCCGAGCTGCTGACGATGCGGCTCGGGCCCGACCATCTCCTCATCGCGGCGCGGGCGAGCTTCGTCGACGACATCACCGCCGAGCAGGTCGAGGACATGGCCGAGGACATCGACCGGCGGGTCGGGGAACGACTGTCCGTGACCCCGCACGTGTTCATCGACCCGACGCGGCAGCGGTCCGCCGCGCAGCGTCCGGGTTTCGGGTCGGGCGAGCGGGTATACGGCCATTCGTGTTCCGACGAAGACGGCCAGGCGGCGCGGGCGGAGGACCCGGGCACGACGACCGGCCGGCCGGCCTGACGCCGTCTGTCGTCGAGTCGGCGGTGTGGTGGGCGGCCCTGTATGTGATCTACCTGGGGATCATCTCGACGGTCTCGGTGACCGAGCATCGCCGCGGGGACGCTGCTCAGCCGGTTTGAGACCCTCGACGAAGGCGAGCTGCACGGTCGCGGGCGCGCGATGCCGGTGTCCGGCGCGGTGTTCCTCATCGGCGGTCTGGGCCTGGCGGGAATGCCGCCCTCGGGGCTGTGGGCCGGCAAGACCGTGATGGACGAGGCCGCCGAGCGCGCGGGCTGGTGGTGGGCCGCGCCGGTCGGCGTGGTGGCGTCCGCGCTCACGGCGGGCGCGGTGCTGCGGGTGTGGCTCCGCGTGTTCCGCGGTGCCGGCCCGTCCGGCGGCGGCACGGCCGAGCATGAGGACACCGAGACCGGGCCGAGGTTGTCGCGCCCGCCCTGGACCATGGCCGCGCCGGCCGTCGTCCTCGCCGCGGGCGCCGTGGTGCTGGGCCTCGTGCCCGGGCTGGGCCGCGGCGTCTCGCACGCGGCGGGGATCTTCGTCGACCACGGCGGCTACGTCTCGGCGGTGCTGTCCGGCGGCGTCTGGCGCGCGGCATCCGTTCCGCTCCATCTGTGGACCACCGCCGGGCTCGCCGGCGGAGCGGCCGGCGTCGTGCCGGCGGCGGTGGTCGCGGGGCTCGGCCTCCGCTACCCGGTGCCGCGCCTCCTGCGGCCCGTGGTCGATCACCTGCGGGCGGCGCACTCCGGCCATGTCGGGGAGTACGCCGCGTGGCTCACCGCGGGGGTGGCGCTGTTCGGGCTGCTCCTGTTCACCGCCTGAGGGGTCCGGAGCCCGGCCAGCCGTCCAGCCCCGGGCCCGAATGATCGGTGAGGCCGGGCCGGGACCATCCGTGAAGCGGCGGGACGTCGGCCGGTTCGACGGACGGCCACACGGGCGTCGCCCGATTGGCCCGCTCGACCTTGGTGCCCAGGTCGTGGAGCATGGCGGTGTCGCAGGCGCCGGCCAGTCGCGGGAAGAGGTTCGTCTCCTCGTCCGCGAGATGCTCCTGGGTGGTCCCGAAGAGGCGGCGGAACACCTCGTCGAACCGCGCGTCCGACGGGTCGAGCCCGTCCAGCTCGTTGATCGTCTGCCGGGCCCGGGCATGGTCCGCGATCTTCTCCGCGGCGAGCCGGTCACCGTCCGGCACGTGGGCCCGGACCGCCGGATAGAGGTACATCTCCTCGGTCAGGGCGTGACGCATGAGCTCGGTGATCACGCTCGCCACGAAGTAGCGGCGCCGTCTGTCTCCGGGAGGAAGCGCGATGACGCGGACGAACATCTCCTTCACGCGGCGGTGATCCCTGGTGAGCACGTCGATGACGTCCCGGGATCCACGATCGGACGGCACGGTGCCTCCTCATCCGCCGATCCCCGGGACGAGCGACAGCCCCGCCCGCGCGGGATCGGCTGTCTGCTCAACCGTTTCGCCCCCGTTACCCGGACACCCACAACCCAAACAAATCACTACGAATACGTACAGTCAGGGTGAAGTGGATGAGCTGCGGCGCGGATCACGCCGCCGTGGGATCACGGCCGGTTCGCGGATCCGCCAGACTGGGAAGGTGACCGCCGCCGAACCCCTCCAGTGCTCCGCCAAGGGCTGCCGGGCCGACGCCCGGTGGGCACTGCGCTGGAACAACCCGAAGATCCACGATGCCGACCGGCGCAAGGTCTGGCTGGCCTGCGACGACCACAAGGAACACCTGAGCACCTTCCTGGCACGCCGCGGCTTCCTGCGCGACACCGTCCCGGTCGACGACATCCGCTAGACCCGCCGTCGGACCTACGCCTGCTCACCCCTGACGAGAGCGGCACCCGCAGGGGCGTCCCCCTTCTCCTCCGCTCTTCTGGACAGCCGACGGCCGAGGCGTTGCACCGGCGCCTCGACGAAACGCTGCGTCATCCAGCTCAGGGCCACGAGCACGGGGACGAAGGCGATCAACAGCGGGACGCTGCCGTGTTCCGGGCGATCCGGACCGCCGCCGAAGGCCACGCGGAAGACGGCGAGAAGAACCGGATGCAACAGGTACAGCGAATAACTGATCCTGCCGAGGCCGCTCAGCCACTGCGGTATCCGACGATGGCGCAGTGCCATGGCCAGGCAGAACGTCATCGCCGCCGCCACGATGGCGGTGCACCAACCGCGTTGCAGCGAGATGTCCTCGCGATAGATGTTCCATACGCCGGTGAGCACCGTCGCCAACAGCACGACGCCGATGGCCGATATGGCGGCGCGGTGATCGATCTGTCCCTTCTCGGCCCGATGGATCGCCGTGCCGGTGAACATGACCGCCAGGATGGCCAGTCCCTCCGCCGGACTCACCCGGCCGTTCACCGCCACGAGGACGATGGCCAGCGCGCCCCCCAGTACGGCACCGGTGACCGAGCTCCGCGAAGCGAGGGCGATCGTCCCCGCCGCCAGCAGGGCGACGAGCAGCACGATCATGTCGTTGTACCGGGACCCGGACAACGCCGCGGTGGGAAGCACACCGCCCAACGTCAGACTCGCCATCGAGAAGACGAGGGCGATCGTCATTGAGCGGCGATGAATTCTGACGGCGAAGAAGGCCACCACCAGCAGATAGAACGCCATCTCATAAGAGAGGGTCCATAGCACGTTCAACACATTGGGCACCGCGAGCAGATCCTGCAGCATCGTGGCGTGCGCGATCGTCGCGGTCAGGCCGTTCGGCCCTCCCCTGCTCCGGTACAGGCCGGCGGTCATCAGCCCGAGCGTTACGCCGCAGGCGACGGTCCACAGCGGATAGATCCGGAAGACCCTGCTGATCCAGAACCGCCGTACGCTGCCGTCCCGTTCCAGCGACACAGGCACGATGTAGCCGCTGACCAGGAAGAACACCATGACGCCGTAAGTACCCGCGTCGAACCAGCCGAGGACCGCCTGCCGTACTCCGGGAAGGTAGTCATAGGACGCATGGTGCAGGGCCACCGTCAGCGCCGCCACCCCGCGGAGCGCGTCCAGCCACGCGAGGCGGGGACGCCGAACCGTATACGGGGAGACCGGCGCGGCGATATCTCCACGGCTGGAACCCGCCCCGATAAGGGAACTCAACAACTCTCCCGGCATTTCCGACGAAATCGTTCGGGGAGCCTACCGGTCCACCGCATGCGGCGCGGCGCGAAAAGATCAAGCGCGGCGTGAGCGGGATCGACGCGGCCGCCATGGAACGGGCGCAGGCGGGAACACGACCTGCGTGAGCCCTGGGAGACGAACGCCGCGGCCGGCGCGGTTCCGGCGGTTCGCGCGGCCGGTCCGGCCGAGGTGGTCCGCACGGCCTGCGGTCGCGCCCCGGGAGGGCGCCGTCACGGCGGCCGTCTTCCTGCTCGCGCTGGGTTCCGGGGCGGCCGACGCGTTCAGCTTCGTCGCGCTCGGCGCCGTGTTCACGAGCGTCATGACCGGAAACCTCGTACTGCTCGGCGTCGCCGTCGTCCACACCGACGCCGGCGGCGCCGTACGCTCCGTGGTGTCCATCACGGCGTACGCCACCGGGGTGCTCGGCGCCGCGTCGTGGCTGCGGGACACGTCGCCCGCGGATCCCGGGCCGTGGCCCGATCGGGTCGTCGCCGCGCTGACCGTCGTGCCCGTGGCACAGGCCGCCGTGCTCGCCGGCTGGCTCGCCGCGGCGGCCCGGCCCGGCACCGCCCCGCAGGTCGCCCTGATCGCCGGGGCCGCCGCGGCGATGGGCGTGCAGAGCACGGCGGTCAACACACTCGCGGTGAGCGGGGCCGCGACCACCTACCTCACCGGAACGCTGACCTCGCTCATGACCGAGACGGCGACCACCGGATCACCGCTCACCATGCGCCGGCGCGCGGCGGTGCTGACGGCGGCTCTGGGCGGTGCCGCGCTGGAGGCGGTGCTCCTGACCTGGGTACGCCCGGTCGCCCCCGCGCTGCCGTTGCTCGCCGCCCTCACGGTCGTGGCGGCCATGACCGTCGGCCGCGCCGTGCCCCGTCCCCGGCGGTCGTGAGAGCAGAACTCCCCGTCGTGGCGGTCGCGGGGACCGGCGTCCTCGTCCCGGCGGTCGTGCGGCTACGACGGCCGGCCCTCCCGGTGCGCGGGCCACTCGGTGGCGAGTTCGGTGATACGGGCCGCCGCGTCCCGGGCGGGCTCGCCACGGCCCACGGCCAGGCCGAGCAGGTAGGCCGTCAGAGGAGCGGCGGGCCGGGCCACCCCGTGCGCGACGTCGCGGGCGAGGTCGAGGACCAGGTCACGGTCGACCTCCGCGCGGTCGATACCGAGCTCCGCGCAGGCCGTGTCGAGCCACTCCTCAAGCATCGTTCTCCTCGATCAGCCGGGACGCCTGGACGACGTCGTCCTCCGTGTCACAGTCGTACCACGCGGGCGGGCGGCTCCCGGCGGCCCGTACGCGGGCCGGGTCGAGCGGTGCCATCAGCCCGCGCAGCGACGCGCCGGGATACTCGACCAAGGCGTCGCGCAGGGCCGAAGTCCGCCACACCCCGGTCAGCCACTGAGGATGCTCCTCGTCGTCGACGTACACGGCCCCGGCCCGGCCACGAGCCCGACGGTGCAGCGCGCCGACGTCATCGGCGGTGAGGAACGGCAGATCGGCGGCGAGCACGGCCACCCAGGGCGCCGCCACCCGCGCCAGCCCGGCGCACAGGGCGGGCACCGGCCCGGCCCCCGGCGGCTCCTCCCGGACGACGATCGCGGCGGGCAGTTCGGGACGGTCCGGCCCCACGAGCACGATGCGCCGCGCGTTCGTCACGGCCGCGCCGACGCGCTCCACCAGCGCCCGCCCGCCGACGAGCAGACCGGGCTTGTCGGCACCGCGCAACCGCGACGCGGCCCCGCCGGCGAGGATCACGGCGTCGTACGCGTCATCCGTCGTCATGCGCGCTCTTGCCGCTCTCCCGCTCGTACGCGCTGAGGTTCTGCTCGAGGGCCTTCATCAGCTCCCAGACCTGACTCGGCGGGATCCGTACGCGGGACACCACCTGGGCGGGGACGTGGACGTACGAGGTGCCGCTCTCGGTGTCCTGCATCACCTCAGGGGGACGCACCGCGGTGGAGAAGTCGATGACGAACGAGTCCTGGGTGCGCCACACCGACGCGAACCCGGCGTACGCCCCCACCTCATGGTCGGGCGGAACGGTGATCTCGACCCGGTGTTCCTGCGGCTGTTCGGTCACGCGTCCTTTCTACCCGCCGATCGCGGACATCGGACGGGCGGGCTGCAGGAAGCCGACGTCGTCGATGCCGTGCCCCGCGCGCTTGGCCGCGACCGCGGCCGTCCAGCGCTCGGCGAGGTCGTCGTCCGAGGCGCCGGAGCGCAGCGCGGCGCGCAGGTCGGACTCCTCGCGCGCGAACAGGCAGTTGCGGATCTGGCCGTCCGCGGTGAGCCGGACCCGGTCGCAGGCCCCGCAGAACGGCCGGGTGACCGAGCCGATGACGCCGACCCGCGCGGGGCCGCCGTCGACGAGGAACGTCTCGGCCGGGGCGCTGCCGCGTGCGGCGGCGTCGTCCGGCACGAGCGTGAACTCCGCCGTGAGCCGGTCGAGGATCTCGTCGGCCGTGACCATGTCGTCCCGGCGCCAGCCGTGCTGGGCGTCGAGCGGCATCTGCTCGATGAAGCGCAGCTCGTAGCCCTGCTCCAGGCAGAAGCGCAGCAGCGACGAGGCCTCGTGGTCGTTGACGTCGCGCATCAGCACGGTGTTCACCTTCACCGGCCGCAGCCCGGCGCGCTGCGCGGCGGCGAGGCCGGCGAGGACGTCCGGCAGGCGGTCCCGGTGCGAGAGGCGCACGAAGGTGTCCCCGTCGAGGGTGTCGAGGGAGACGTTCACCCGGTCGAGGCCGGCCTCGCGCAGCGGCCCGGCCAGCCGGGCCAGCCCGATGGCGTTCGTGGTCAGCGAGACCTGCGGGCGCGGGCGCAGCGCGGTGGTGCGGGCCACGATGTCGACCAGCCCCCTGCGGAGCAGTGGCTCGCCTCCGGTGTAGCGGACCTCGGTGATGCCGAGGCGCTCGACGCCCACCCGTACGAGCCGGACGACCTCGTCGTCGGTGAGCAGCTCCGGTTTGGGCAGCCACTCGAGGCCTTCGGGGGGCATGCAGTAAGAGCAACGCAGGTTGCAGCGGTCGGTCAGGGACACGCGAAGGTCGGTCGCCACTCGGCCGAACCCGTCCACCAGCAAGGACGACCCCCTCTGTCGATGCGGACACTCCAGCCTATGCCGTCGCACCGACGATCCGCGCGCCCCCGATCGGGCCCTCCGCTCATCGCGGCCTTGACGCGACTTGTCACGAAACGGCGCCTCGTACCGTGGATTTAGATGATCATGGCCTTGGACGGGCGTTCCGTCCCTCCCGCGCGCAGCGGGAGCCACGCTCAACGGAGAGTGAGGGTCACCCAAGGTGAAACTCAGCACCACGCTCGCGATGACCGGCGTCGCCGGTGCCATCGCCGTGGCCGGCCTGGCCGCGCCGGCACAGGCCGCGACGCCGACGGCGAAGGCGCCGGCCTGCTCGGTCGCCAAGAACCGTCTGGTCCTCCAGTTCGCCCACGGCTACGTCGAGGGCAAGAAGGTCGACCAGCCGCTGTCGATCAGCACGAAGGGCAAGAAGACCTGCCTGCTCAGCGGCCGGCCGATCGTACGGCTGCTGAACAAGAAGCACAAGGTCATCGGCGTCTACAAGGGCGCCAAGGGCCAGGCCCTGGTCGGGCCCGGGCGGGAGGCGGTGTTCGACCTGACCTTCACGACGGGCGGCAAGCACCCCGTCCACCCGGCGTACGTCCGCGTCACGGTGTCGCCCAAGGCCGGGACGTTCGGCCCCGTCAAGTGGAACTCCAACACCCCGAGCTCCAAGATCAAGGTCGGCGCCATCAAGCCCTGGCTGGACTGACCGGCCCCCGCGCCGTCGCGTCACCGTAGGTCCGCGTCCCATCGAAGTCGCGTACCGAAGGCTCGGTGACCGCGAGTGCGAAAGGGACGAAGACCGCGGACCAGCAACTCCACCGCGGTTTCCCCGAGCTTTCGGTCCCCCGCAGGTTGGATCCGGCCGGTCAGGCCCAGCGGCCTGAGATGAGGCGACGCCGGAGCCGTCCCCGCTTACCCGGCGGGGACGGCTCAGCGGCCTCCGGTGAGCCCCCTCACCAGCCGGCGGCAACGGTTCGATCCGTGTCTGGGCGGGTCAAGGCCGCCGGGCGCACGGTTTGGGGAAACCATTGCGCGACGCGCGACTGGAATGCGGCCCAGGGGGCAGGGCCGTCGTTGACACACCTCCGGTAGTGAAGGAGAGCACCTCCCCTGCCCCTGTAGATCCGTCCACCAGGGAGGAGCGGCAGGATGCTGGAAGCTCACGACATCCGCGAATGGCGCGGCCACGACGTGGTGGACGCGAACCGCAAGAAGATCGGCAAGTTGGAAGCCGTGTACGTCGACACCCGCACGGATCAGCCCTCGTTCGCCACCGTCCGGGTCGGCCTGCCCACCCGTTATCGGCTGGTGTTCGTACCCTTGGCCGACGCCACGGTCGGTCCTGGCTACATCCGCATCGCCCGCACCCGCGGCCAGGTCAAGGACGCTCCGTCGATCGACATCGACGGAGAACTGCTCGCCGGCGACGAGGAAGCCGTCTTCGCCCACTACGAGCTGCCCTATCAGGCGGAGCCGACGGAGCGGTGGCTCGCTCGGCGGTAGGCCAACGCCGGTTCCGCATCCCGTCTTCACGCCTCAAGGCCGCACCGCGGCACTCTCACCACCGACAAGGACGGCGATCGTCCCCTGCCGGCGACGCACCGGCCTCCGGCGTGCGCACCGAATGCTCGGTAACCGCAATCGCGAAGAGGACGAAGACCGCGGACGAGCGACTCCACCAGGTCTTCGCCGAGACTTCGGTCCGCCGCGCTCTCGATCCGCCCGGTCAAGCCCATGGGCATCGGGCGACGTGACGCCGGAGCCGTCCCCACCTCCCCGGTGGGGACGGCTCGACGGCTCCCGGGGAGCCCTGGCGCCCGCCGGGCCGTGGCCCGGCGGGGCCCTGTCAACCCTTCACGCAGATCAGCTGGCGCAGGTGGGCGACGACCTCGACCAGGTCGGACTGCGCCTCGATCACCGACTCGATGTCCTTGTACGCGCCCGGGATCTCGTCGATCACCCCTGAGTCCTTCCGGCACTCGACGCCCTTGGTCTGCTCGATGAGGTCGTCCACGGTGAACGAGCGCTTCGCCTGGTTGCGGCTCATCCTCCGGCCCGCGCCGTGCGACGCGGAGTTGAACGCCTTCTCGTTGCCGAGCCCGCGCACGATGTACGTGCCGGTCGCCATCGAGCCCGGGATGATCCCAAGGTCGCCGTCGCCCGCGCGGATGGCGCCCTTACGGGTGACGAGGACTTCGACGTCGTCGTAGACCTCCTCCGCCACGTAGTTGTGGTGGCAGGAGATGATGTCGTCCCAGCGGACCCGCGTGCCCGCGAAGAACCGGGTGACGACGTTCTGGGTGAGGGCCATCATCACGGCGCGGTTGCGCCGCGCGTAGTCCTGCGCCCAGAACAGGTCCCGGCGGTACTCCTCCATCTTCCGCGTGCCGCTGAGGAAGACCGCCAGGTCGCGGTCGGGCAGGTCCTGGTTGTGCGGGAGCCGCATCGCGGCCTCGATGTGGTGCTCCGCCAGCTCCTTGCCGATGTTGCGGGAGCCGGAGTGCAGCACGATCCAGACCGAGCCCTCGTCGTCGGCGCACACCTCCAGGAAGTGGTTGCCCGAACCGAGCGTGCCCAGCTGCGAGGTCGCCTTGCCCCGGCGGGACCGCGCGACCGGCGCCAGCTCGTCGTACCGCTTCCAGAACTCGTACCAGCCGCGTTCCTTCAGCCCGGGGACCGCCGAGGGGTCGATCGGCGTCTTGTGCGCGCCACGCCCCACCGGAACGGCCTTCTCGATCTTCGCCCGCAGGCGGCCGAGGTCGTCGGGCAGGTCCGCGACGGTGAGGCTGGACTTGACCGCGGTCATCCCGCAGCCGATGTCCACGCCCACCGCGGCCGGCGCCACGGCGTCGCGCATCGCGATCACGGAGCCGACCGTCGCGCCCTTCCCGTAGTGCACGTCGGGCATGACCGCGACGCCGTGCACCCACGGCAGGCTCGAGACGTTGCGCAGTTGGTCGAGCGCGACCGTCTCGACGTCGGCCGGGTCGGTCCACATCCGGATCGGAACGTGGCCGCCCTTCATCGTGCGGTACGGCATCACCATCTCCTCTCCAGATCATCGGTGAGCCGGGTCTATGACGCCAGAAAGGCGGTGCCCCGTTCAACCGATTTAATCCCCGATGGGCCGTACGCGACGCCGGTCCCCGGTGCGTTCGGTGAGGCCGCGCCGGTCGAGGTGTTCCAGCAGGGGGACGGCGACCCGCCGGCTGGTGCCGAGCGCGCGGCGGGCCTCGCTCACCGTGAAGGGCTGCGGCAGCCCGGCCAGCAGGCGCGCGGCGCCGGTGTCCGCGCCGGGTAGCAGGACGATGCCATCGGCGATCTTGAGGAGCGCGCCCGCGCGTACGGCGGCGGCCAGGGCGCGGCCGGTGAGGCCCAGCTCCGCGAGGCGGCCGGCCTCCGGGGCGCGGAACGGATCCTTCTCCAGTTCGTCGCGCAGTCGCCGCACCGCGCCGGCCACCGGCGCCGGGATGGTCGCCGCGGCGGGGCCGCGGACCCGGCCCCCGTCCAGGCGGAGCGGGGGGTGGGCCAGCGCGTCCACCAGTCGCCGGTCGGGCAGGTCCAGCAGGGCGCGCGCCGCCTCGACCGGGAGGCCTGGGTCGAGCGGGTCGGCGGCGTCGTGGCGCTCCACCGCCTCGGCCAGCAGGCGGCGCAACTCCGTCCAGCGCTCCGGATCGGCCAGCCAGTCACCGGCGACCGGCTCGGCCGCCGCGGCGACGCCCATGGCGAGGAGGTCGGGGACCCGGATCAGGCCGTGGCGACGCAGCAGCGCCTCGGCGTCCGGAACGCCGGCCGCCAGCTCGCGGGCGCGGTCGGCCGCGGCGCCCCGCCGCCGCAGCGCCGGGGGCCGTACGTCGAGGACGGTCACTCCGGCGACGCGCCGGGCGCCGGGTTCGCGCAGGAGCGCGCGGTCCCCGATGTGCAGCGGCAGCGGCCGGGTCAGCGCCAGCCGTGCCGTGTCCTCCCCGAGCGGACGCAGGCGGACGGGGACGGCGGCGGAGCCGATGTGCAGCACCGGCTCGCGAGGCAGCGCGGACGTCTCGGCGCCGTGCACGCGCACGTCGACGAGGCCGGTGACGGTCCACTCGTCGCTCGTCAGCGCCATGCCGCGGGCGACCTCGTCGCGGTCGACGCCGCGCAGGTTGATCGCGACGCGGGAGACGGCGGAGACGGTCTCGGCGGTCTCCTTGAGCGTCTGCAGGGCCCGGACGCGTACGGGACGGCCGTCGAGCCGCAGCTCGGCACCGACCCGGATCGTCCCGGCGGGCAGGGTGCCGGTGACCACCGTGCCGCTGCCCTTGATCGTGAACGCCCGGTCGACCCAGACCCGTACGGGCGCCGTCGCGTCGGGCGCGGGCAGCCGCGCGACGAGCCGGTCGAGGGCGTCTCGCAGCGCGGGCAGGCCCGCGCCGGTGGCGCCGCTCACCGTGACCGTCTCGACCCGGCCCAGGCCGGTACGGGCGATCTCGGCCGCCGCCTCGTCGCGGGCGGCGGCGGGGTCGGCGAGGTCGGCGCGGGTGACGACGAGCAGGCCGTGGCGGACGCCGAGGGCGTCGATCGCCGCGAGGTGCTCGGCGGACTGCGGCATCCAGCCCTCGTCGGCGGCGACCACGAACATCACCGCGGGCACCGGGCCGATCCCGGCCAGCATCGTGGTGACGAACCGCTCGTGGCCCGGCACGTCGACGAGCGCGATCCGGTCTCCCGACGGCAACGTCGTCCAGGCGTACCCGAGGCCGATGGTCATGCCGCGGCGGCGTTCCTCGGCCCAGCGGTCCGGCTCCATCCCGGTCAGCGCCCGTACGAGCGTGGACTTGCCGTGGTCGACGTGGCCGGCGGTGGCGATCACGTGCACGGGCGCTCCTCCCCAGCCGCGACCGCCCGCTCGATCCGCCGGACGAACTCGGCGTCGTCGAGGTCGGCGGGGAGGGTGCGCAGATCCAGGAGCAGCCGGCCGGACTCCAGCCGCCCGACGACGCCGGACGCGCGGAGCGGGACGGCGTACGACGCGGGCAGGCTGACGGCCGCGCTGGACAGCTCGACGCCGGGCGCTCCCCCGCCGCCGACGCGGGCGGTCGACTCGACGGCCAGCGCGTCATGCTCGGGAAGCCGCTTGGCGAGCCGCTCGGCCCGCTGCCGCAGGGCTCGGACGTCGGTGTGCAGGGCCTCCTCGGTGGGCGTACGGGGACCTCGGACGGTGGCCTCGAGCGCCGCGAGGGTCAGCTTGTCGACGCGGAGCGCGCGGGCGAGAGGGTGGCGCCGCAGGCGTTCGATCAGGTCGGCGCGGCCGAGGAGCACACCGGCCTGCGGGCCGCCCAGCAGCTTGTCGCCGCTGGCGGTGACGAGGTCGGCGCCCTCCCGCAGAACGGTGGCGGCGTCCGGCTCATCGGGCAGGACCGGATCCGGGGCGAGCAGCCCGGAGCCGATGTCGACGACGACCGCGACGCCGAGCCGGGCGAGCTCGCGCACCGGCGCCTGCGCGGTGAAGCCCTCGATCCGGAAGTTGGAGGGGTGGACCTTCAGCACGAACCCGGTCTCGGGGCCGAGCGCGGCCGCGTAGTCGGCGGCGGTCGTGCGGTTGGTCGTACCGACCTCGCGGAGCCGCGCGCCGGTCGAGACGAGCAGGTCGGGGAGACGGAAACCGTCCCCGATCTCCACCATCTCGCCGCGGCTGATGACGATCTCCCGGTCGCGGGCGAGGGCGGTGGCGGCCAGGACGAGGGCGGCGGCGTTGTTGTTGACCACGTGGACCGCCTCGGCCGCCGGGCACGCCTCCGCGAGGGCCGCCAGGGCGCCGCGGCCACGCCGGCTCCGGCGCCCCGTGGCCAGGTCGTACTCCACGTCCGTGCAGCCGCCGGCGGCGAGCACCGCCTCGCGGGCGGCCGCGGACAGCGGCGCGCGGCCCAGGTTGGTGTGCAGGAGGACGCCCGTCGCGTTGATCACCGGCCGCAGCGTCGCGGCGTGCGCCGGCAGAGACGCCAGAGCCTCGTCGGCGACGCCTTCGGGAGCGATCTGACCGCGCCGCGCGCGCTCCTGCGCCGCCGCGACGGCCGACTTCACGATGCCGCGCCCCAGCCGCAGGACCGCCTCGGCGAGCCTCGGGTCGGCGAGCACGGTGTCCGTACGCGGCACCCGGCGTCGAGAGTCCATGGCAGAAACCTATGACCAGCCCGGCCCGGGACGCCAAGGCGGCTCGGCCCGAGTCCGCGCCGCGCCGGCCGCGGCGCGGACGTCCGGCATCCGCCGAGGTAGCCCGACGGCGTTCCTTCGCCGCGGATGAGCGAAGATCGTCCGGTGACCGTACTGCTGAGCCGAAGCGACCTGGAGGCCCTTCTCGATCCCCGGGAGTGCCTGGACGCGCTCCGCGCCGGCTCCTTGGCGTCCCCCGGCCGCGTCCGGCCGCAGCGCGTCCGCACCGACCTGCCCGGACCGGGCACCGCGACCGCGCTCATCCCCGGTCTCATCGACGGGGTGCCGGCCTACACGGTGAAGGTCAACGCCAAGTTCCCGGGCGCCACGCCCGCGCTGCGGGGCGTCGTCTGCCTGCACGACCTGCGGACCGGCGAACTGCTCGCGCTGCTCGACTCGGCGACCGTGACGGCCTGGCGCACCGGTCTGGCCGCGGCGCTGGGCACGGACGCGCTCGCCCGGCCCGACGCGGACACGGTCGCGGTCATCGGGGCAGGAGCCCAGGCCCACCTGGTGGTCACCGGCCTGCGCCGCCTCCGGCCGATCCGTGATCTCCTCGTCACCGACCTCGACGCCGAGCGGGCCGCCGCGTTCGCCGCCCGCCACGGTGGCCGGGCGGTGCCGGTGGAGGCCGGCGGGACCGGCCGCGGCGTCCCGCCCGGCGTCGCGGAGGCGGCCGTGATCGTGACCGCGACCTGGTCGAGGACGCCGCTGCTGCACGCCGGCGACGTCGGTCCGGGTACGCACGTCACCTCCCTCGGCGCGGACGAACCGGGCAAGGCGGAACTGTCGGCCGACCTGCTGCGGACGAGCCGTACGTTCGTGGACGACCTCGACCTCGCCGTCGCGATGGGAGCGCTCGGCAACGCGGGCCTCGGCCCGGAGGCCGCCGCCGGCGTGATCTCGGAAGTGCTGCGGGGCACCGCCCCGGGCCGCACGGAACCGTCCGAGGTGACCGTCTACGCGCCCGTCGGCCTGCCGTGGCAGGACCTGGCGCTGAGCTGGGCGGCCTACCAGGCCGCGGGGTCCGGCACCCGGTTCGACTTCCTCGGCTGAGCACCCGCCCCGCCGACTGAGCGCAGGCTTTTGGCCGGGTAGCCGCCCGGCGCGGCCGGGCGCTCGCCCTCCTCGGGCGAGCGCTCGGCGTCACGCGGGGCGGCTCCGGCCGGACTCGCGGCGTTCGGCCCCGAACCGGAGGAAGTCGTCGACCATACGGTGGCAGAGCGCCGCCAGGCGGTGCCGGTCCTCTTCGGACCAGTCGGCGAGCGCATCGGACATCCAGCGCCGCCCCACGGCGCGAATGCACTCGACCGCGTCCGCGCCCTTGGGGGTGATCCGCACCCGCTGGGCCCGGCGGTCGTCCGGGTCCGGGACGCGCTCGACGAAGTCCGCGCGCTCCAGACGCTGCACCTGCCGGGTCACGTGCGGCGCCTCGACGCCGAGCAGCGTGGCCAACTCCCCCAGCCGTAGCGGCGCGGGCGCGTCGGCAAGTGCGCGCAGGAACGGCGCGCTCGCCCGGTCCACGGCCACGCCGGCCTCCTCGATCGTCCGGTCGTGCTCCTTGGCGCGGCTGAGCAGGTGGGATATCCGGCTGAGGGCCCGTTCGAGTTCGGCCATGTCGTCGGGCGGAGGCATGTCATCCAGCATATTCATTGATTGCTTACCTTAATTAAGTAAGTCATCATGAGCGGCGAGATCACAACCTAAGGAGAGTCCCCCGATGGTCGACGTCGCCGTCTCGTCGCGTGAGAGCGGGGAGCAGACGCACACCGGATTGACCCTTTTGGCCCTCGCCACCGCCGGCATGGTCGCGTCCGTGCAGCAGACGCTGGTGCTCCCTCTGCTGCCGGCGCTGATGCGTCACTTCGACGCGTCCGTCAGCGCGGTGACCTGGGTTTTCACCGCATCGCTGCTGGCCGGCGCGGTGGCCACTCCCCTGCTGTCGCGCCTGGGCGACATGTACGGGAAGAAGAACCTCATCATCATCGCGATGGGGCTGCTGGTCGTCGGCTCCACGATCTGCGCGCTGTCGAACTCACTCGGCGTCCTCATCGTCGGACGAGCGTTGCAGGGCACGTCGTCCGCCCTGATCCCGCTGGCCATCGGCATGATCCGGGACACCTTCCCACGGGAGAAGGTCACCTCGGGGATCGGCATCGTCAGCGCCACCATGGGCGTCGGCGGCAGCATCGGCATGATCGTCACCGGGCTGATCGCCGACCACACCAGCAGCTACCGCCCGGAGTTCTGGATCGCCGCGGGGGCGGCCGGGGTCGGGCTCGTGCTGGTCGCGCTGAGCGCGCGGGACGTCGGCGTCCGCGTCGGCGGCCGGCCGGACGTCCCGGGCGCAATGGTCCTCGCCGGTCTCCTCGTATGCCTGCTGCTGGGGATCAGCGAGGGCAACGACTGGGGCTGGTCCTCCGCCGGCGTGCTCGGCCTGTTCGGCGCGACGGTGGTCCTGGCGGCCGTGTGGGTCGCCATCGAGCTGCGCGTCGACCAGCCGCTGGTCCGGCTGAACCTCCTGGTCGGCCTGCAGTCGCTGTCGGCGAACGCCGCCTCGCTCCTGCTCGGGTTCGCGATGTTCGCGGCGTTCACCCTCATCTCGAACTTCGTACAGACCCCCAAGGCGGTCGGCTACGGCCTCGGCGGCTCCGTGCTCGACGTGGGCCTGTACATGCTGCCCAGCACGTTCACCATGTTCGTCTGCTCGGCGCTCTCGGGGCGGATCGCCGGCCGGATCGGCGCGGCGTACACCCTGGCCATCGGGTCGGTGGGCGCCGGGCTGAGCTACCTCTGGCTGGCCGTGTCACACGGGCACGGGTTCGACATGCTGGGCTTCAGCGCCGTGCAGGGGATCGGCGTCGGGGTGGCGTACGCCGCGCTGGGCACCCTCGCGGTGCAGCACGTGCCGATGGACCAGAGCGGCATCGCCAGCGGGATCAACTCTCTCGTCCGGACGGCGGGCGGCAGCGTCTCGGGCGCGGTGACCGCCGCGGTGCTGACCGGGCAGACCATCCCGGGAACGCCGGGCGTCCCGACCGAGCACGCGTACGTCGTGTGCTTCGTGATCGCGACGATCGGCGCGGTGCTGGCGGCCGCCGTGGCGGTGGTGCACGGTGTCCGGCACAAGTCGGCCCCGCACGCGGTCGAGGCGCTCGAGATCTCCTGACCTCAAGCCGGAAACCCCGAGCCGGAGACCCCGAACGGTCCACTTCCTCTGCCACGCCGCAAAGGAAGTGGACCGTCATCACTGCTATTTCACGCACAATCGCTCACAATATTGCTATTGCGAGCGATCCAACTTATTCGTCGTTGTTCAGTTGTGGCGCTACTCCGCCGCCCGAGCCGTGTCGTCCTCCGACGCGGCCGCCGGCACCGTCGCGACCTCGACGCATGCGCCGTTGGCCATGCTCCGAGATCCTTTGCGCCAGATGACGCCGGGATGCCTGATCGCCTGGTCCATCATTATCACCCCCCTCCGTTTTCGGCTAAGAACCCCACGCATCCCGGGTGATCCTGGAGATCAATTCCATGGATTCCGCAGGCGCGAGCGCCTCTGCGCTGAGTCGCTCGAAACTGAGCCGATGCCGGTAGGTCTCGGTCTCTTCTTCGAGATACGAGCAGCCGTTCTGATGCTCGATATAGATGACGTCGTGGAACTTGATTCCGCCGACTTGCGGGAACTGCAGAAGCGTGAAGGACCCCGTGGTGATCGGATGGGGCCCATCAAGTGGAAGCACCTGGAGCGTGACGTTGGGCAACTCGGCCAACTCCAGAAGGCGTTCGAGTTGCTCGCCCATGACGCTCGCGTCTCCGAAGCGGCGCAGCAGGGTGGCCTCGTCCAGGACGAGGGACAGCCGCAGCGGCGACTCGCGGGTGAGCACGGACTGACGCGCCAGCCGAGTCTCCACGCGCGCGTCGACCCGGCTCGGCGGGATGACCTCGATCGAGTGCGACCCCTGCTCGACGGCCGAGGCGTACGCCTCCGTCTGCAGCAGGCCGGGCACGACCTGGGTCTCCCACTGGAGGATCTCCTCCGCCTCCATCTCGAGACCGATATAGGAGGCGTACGGCTCAGGGAGAGCGTCCGAATACGCCTCCCACCAGCCCTTTCGACCGGCATCCCGGGCCAACTGGAGCAGTTGGTCCCGGTACGTACCGTCGACACCGTAGAGGTCCAGCAAGCTCCTCACGTCTCCCAGACGGGGGGCTTGGCGGGCATTCTCGATGCGACTGACCTTCGAGGCCGACCATCCGAGTCGGTCGGCGACGTCATCACCGGTCAGTTCGCTTCTTTCGCGGAGGCGGCGCAACTCCGTGGCCAGTCTGCGGTTACGAACCGTGCCACTTCCGGGCCCGGGCACCTTGTTCCTCCCCAGCCGACCGGCGAGACCTCACCGGTCGTGCGCTACCACTCGGCATAACCGTTATAGAGGTCGGCCGTAATAGTGTCAAGAAATCGCCGTCACAACATTTAGTGAAACTTGCGACGCAATATACCTTAGCGGACGTCGCACAGCGAGTTGGATCGTCCCGGTTGGACGATCCGACTCTTACCCCGCATACATAGCAGCCCATCTGCCCGTTCGACCCCGCAGTACCCATCTTGTGACGCTACCCACATCGCCTCCGGTCAGGCGTCCTGAGGTTCGTCCGCGAGGTACGGCGGAGCGGGCTCGTACTGGATGTATCTGCGGACGGCCCGGGCGTGATCCCTGCCGTGCAGCCGGCCGACCAGCCACAGCGCCATGTCGATGCCGGCCGAGACGCCCTGGCTGGTGACGAGGTTCCCGTCGACGACGTAGCGCGCGTCGCGTACGACCGTGACGTCGCCCCGCGCCTGCAGCGTGTCCTCGAAGGCATGGTGCGTCGCCACCCGACGACCACGCGCGTGCCCCGCCTCGTGCAGGAGGAGCGCGCCGGTGCAGACCCCCGTGACCCAGGAGGCGTCGGTCCGTGCGATCCAGTCGATCAGCGCCGGGTTGGACACCTCACGCCGGGTGCCCTGTCCGCCCGGCACCAGCAGGACGTCCAGCGGCGGGTGGTCGCCGAAGGAATGGTCGGCCAGCACCCGGAGCCCCTTGCCGCAGCGCACCGGTCCGGACCTCTCGGCGATGGTCACCGCGGTGTCGGCGCCGTCGCGGAGCATGGAGGAGGCGGTGAACACCTCCCACGGCCCCACGACGTCCAGTTCCTCCGCGCCGTCGAACACCAACAGTCCATAAGTGGTCACGCGTACTCCCTGGTCGATCGGAAACGGTCCCGGTAGTCGGACGGGGGACGCCGACGTGCCGGTGGAACGCCCGGCGCAGCGTCTCGGCGGTCCCGAAGCCGCACCGCCGGGCGATGGCCTCGACCGGGTCGTCCCCCTCGGCGAGCGCACGCCGCGCCGCCTCCACCCGGACCCGTTCGACGTACGCCGCCGGCGGCACGCCGAGCTCGGCGGTGAACCGGCGTTGCAGGTGGCGTGGGCTCAGGCCGGCCCTCGCCGCCAGGTCCCCGATGCCGTGCCGCGCCCCCGGCGCCGCGTGCACCGCGTCCACGACGACGCGGATCGGGTCGCTCGACGGCTGTGCCGACCACAGCGGAACACTGAACTGCGACTGACTTCCGGGCCTGCGCAGGAACATCACGAGTTCGCGAGCCACCTCATGGGCGGCGTCCCGGCCGAGATCCTTCTCGACGAGGGCGAGCGCCAGGTCCATGCCCGCCGTCACCCCCGCGGACGTCCATAACCTGCCGTCCCGAATGAAGATCGGATCGCAGTCGACGATCAGCTGCGGATGCTCGGCGGCGAGCTGGTCGCGGCGCTTCCAGTGGGTCGTCACCCGCCGGCCGTCCAGCAGACCCGTCGCCGCCAGCAGGAGGGCCCCGCTGCAGACGGAGGCGACGCGCCGGGCCGCGGCCCCCGCCGCGGCGATCCAGCCGACCAGCGCGGAGTCGAGCCGCGCCGCGTCGACGCCCGTACCGCCCACCACGACGAGCGTGTCCACACCGGCGGGGTCGACGTCGCCGACCCCGTACTCCGCGTGGACGGGCAGACCGCTGCCGGAGCGTACGAGCCCGGCCCGCGGAGCGATGATCCGCGACCGGTACCCGGCGTCGGCGAACACCTCGTACGGTCCGATGAGGTCCAGCGGCTGGAAGCCGTCGAAGATGACGAAGCAGATCCGGAGGGCGTCCACGACTTCAGGCTCTCCGGTCCCCCATGTGGCGTCAACGACACACACCCCACGGATCACGCCATCGGCCCGCCCTGAGCCGTATCCCCTCCGGCCGACGCTGGGCCGGATCCTGTTCCACCCGCCGCGAGTGGTCGACCGGGCGCCGTGGGACGCTGTTCAGGGCAGTGGGGCGAGCTCCGGCTGGGCGAGCACGATCCCCTCCCGACGCCACAGCCGCCGTACGTCGTCCCGCAGGCGGGCGTCGGCTCGGGCACGGGCGACGAACTCCTCCGGGGTACGGGCGCCGGTCAGCCGGACCAGGCGGGGAGACGCCGCCAGGAGCCCGGCCAGCAGACCGGGCTGTCCGGCCAGGCGGATCGGGACGCCGCCCGCGTCGGTCAGGCAGCCGTGCCGCCCGGCGTAGAGGTGACAACCGAGCGGTGCGAGGCCGGGCAGCGCGACGGTCACCGACGCCGACGGCCGCACCCGGTGGTAGTTCGGCTCCGTACGATCGACGGCGGCGAGTTGCTCGTCGTCCAGCCACAGGACGACGAGTTCGGTGCTCGCGCCGGGTGTCAGCACCGGGACGGCCGGCACGTATCCGGGCCGGCTCACGTGCGCGGACGCCCCGGCGGTCAGCCCGGACACGTGGGCGTACGTCATCGGGACGACCAGGCGCGTCCGCCCCGCCAGTTTCCGGGCGATCTGGGCCGGTGCGGCGTTCGACCCGACGGCCAGCACCGGCCGGCGGTCGGCCATGACCGGGCGGCCGCAGGCGCGCAGCGCCTCGTCCAGCGGGATCTCCGGCCCGCCGAACACGTGCGGCGGCACCGCCGACGCGTCGAGGACCCAGTGACCGGGTGGGGACTGCGGGGCCGGCGGAGTCGCGCCGGCTTCGGCCGCGACGGGGATCGGCCGGCCGGGCGGCCGGGCGACGGGCGGTGGGGGCGTCACGCGCAGGTCGAGGAAGCATCCGTCGACCAGGAGACCGGATCCGGGCGGCCGCCGGCCGGGATAAATGAGCGGCCGGGCGATGGGGTCCTCGGCGTAGCCGAGAGCACGCAGCTCGCGTCCGGGGGCGGTGACGGGCGGGAACACGGGGTCCGGGGAACGGCCTGATCCGTGATGCACGGCTCTCCTGCCGCCGCCTGCTGTCGGCCGAGGGCGCGCGGCTCAGGGGTCGGGGGTCGGTCTTTCCCGATGCTACGCCCGCCGCCGACCCCGCGGGGTCAGGCCCGGGCCGGCTCGGCCGTCAGATGCTCGGCGAGGACGGCGCGCTGTGTCGTCCTCGCCCGCGTGTGGCGCTCTCGCCCGGCGGCGGTGAGCTTCACGAAGATCGCGCGCCGGTCGTCGGCGCACATGGACCGCTCCACGAGGCCGTCGCGCTCCAGCCGGGCGACCGTCCGCGACAGCGCGCTCTGGCTGAGGTACATCGAGGTCGCGAGATCGTGCATGCGGAGGTCCTCGCAGGAGGCGTCGATCAGCCGATCGAGCACCTCGAACTCGCTCATGCCGATCCCGTGCGTCTCCTGCAGCGCACGATCGAGAGCGCAGGAGACCGTGCTGTAGCAGGCCAGAACGTCGCGCCAGCGGCGCACGAGCTCGGTCTCGCCCGTCTCCGTCATGGCCCGGACCTTAACACGCGTTGAACAAAGATGCAAACGCATTTAATGCGTGGACAACTGATGCATGTGCATGTAACTTCTTCGCCGTGACCACGACAGCACTCCCCGACTCACGCACGCTTCCCGGCGCCCCGGCCGTCCGGGACCGGTGGCCCGCCCGGCTGTGGGGCATCCTGGCCGTTCTCTCCCTGGTCCTCTTCCTCGACGGACTCGACGTGTCGATGGTCGGCGTGGCGCTCCCGTCCATCGGCAGGGCGCTGGACCTGACCACCTCCAGCCTCCAGTGGATCGTCAGCGGATACGTCCTGGGCTACGGCGGTCTGCTGCTGCTCGGCGGCCGCACCGCCGACCTGCTCGGCCGGCGGCGGGTGTTCCTGATCGCACTGGCCGTGTTCGCCGTCGCCTCGCTGCTCGGCGGCCTGGTCGACTCGGGGCCGCTGCTGATCGCCACCCGCTTCATCAAGGGGGTCAGCGCGGCGTTCACGGCGCCCACCGGCCTGTCGATCATCACCACGACGTTCGCGGAGGGCCGGGCGCGCAACAAGGCGCTCTCGATCTACACGGTCTTCGGCGCCAGCGGCTACTCCTTCGGCCTGATCTTCGGCGGCCTCATGACCGGGCTCGGCTGGCGCTGGACCTTCCTGATGCCCGTGCCGATCGCGCTCGTCGCGCTGGTCGCCGGGTTGTCGCTGATCCCCCGTGACCGCCCGGCCTCCGACGGCGGCCACGACCTCCTCGGAGCCCTCACGTCCACGGCCGCGATGCTGCTGCTGGTGTACGACCTCGTGTCCGCCCCGGACCGCGGCTGGACCGCACCGGTGACGCTGGCGCTGTTCGGCGCCGTCGTCGTCCTGCTCGGCGCCTTCATCCTGGTCGAGCGTCGTGTCCCGCACCCGCTGGTCCGGCTGGGCATCCTGCGAAAGGGCACGCTCGTACGCGCCAACCTGGCGATCGTCGCGCTGCTCGGCTCCTACACCTCGTTCCAGTTCGTCGTCACGCTGTACCTGCAGTCCGTTCTCGGCTGGGCGCCGCTGACGATGGCCCTGGCGCTGCTGCCCGCCGGGCTCCTGGTGGTGTTCAGCGCGCCGTTCACGGGCACGCTGATCGACCGGTTCGGCACGGCCCGGTTCATCGTCGGCGGGCTGGCCGCGATGTCGGTCGGCTACCTGCTGTTCCTGCGCGTCGACACGCATCCGGTCTACGTCCTGGCCGTCCTTCCGACAGCGCTGCTGCTCGGTTCCGGTTTCGCCCTCGGCTTCCCGTCCATCAACGTGCAGGCCACCGCGGGCGTGGAGGACGACGAGCAGGGACTGGCCGCCGGGCTCGTGCAGACGGCCGGGCAGGTCGGCGCCGCGCTGGTCCTTGCGGTCACCACCGCGATCATCACGGGCGACGACACGAGGCCGGGGTCCCACTCCCCCGCCGCGATGCTCGCGCAGTACCGGCCCGGCCTGGTCTTCGTCACGGCCGTGGCCCTCGGCGGATTGCTGATCTCGGTCGTCCCGCTGCTGCGCCGCCGGTCGGCACGGCACGCCGCCCAGCGCTGAACCGCCACCGCTCGCCGGATCACCCGGGGTGTCCGACCCGGGTGATCCGGCCGTGGCGCGTGGGCCGAGGGCCGATTCGGTGGCCGGAGCCGGATCCGGTGCCGAGGCGTGCCGATGGCGGCCCTCAGTCAGGCCGGCACGGTCGCGAGCAGCGCGGTGGCGTCGTCGTGCGGCTTCGCCCCGGGTATCGGCCGAGCCCGTTCCGCCCGCCGGACAAGACCGATGACGTGTGCCGGGCCGCCGTCGCGCAGGACCTCGAGGAGCCGCGGCCAGTCGTACCCGTAATGCTCGACCAAACGGGTCGCTCCGTCGGTGAACATCGCCACCTGGTCGACCTCCGACGCGGAGAAGACCGCCGTCACCGCCTGATGGGCCGCCTCCGGGGCACTGCTCGCCACCCAGAACCCGCCCTGCCGGTTCCGGTGCGTCCGGACCTGTTCCAGCGTGTACGGGCGCCCGCCCGGCAGGTGCGAGAGCCGATCGTCCTCCACCAGGTGAAGAGAGCCGTCACGACCGCGCACCGCGATGGGCGAGTCGGCCAGGACCAGACACTCGACCCGGCCACCGCGCCGCCGCGTCACCGCCAGCGTCGATGACGGGCTGTCCGGGTTGGCCAGCTCGCAGGTTCCGGCGTGCGACGCGCAGACCTGCTCGATCGAGTCGGCCACGAGGTCGGTGAGCGCACAGTCCGCGGCCTCGGCCAGCCGGGCGCCGAGCGCCCCCGCGAGCCGCCGCACCAGCCACGCGACGTCGTGCACGCATCCGCTGTCCACGCCGGCCGGCGCGGTCGCCCCGTCCAGCACGACCGCCCAGTCCGGGCCGGCGACCACACAGTCCTCGTTGACGGTGCCGGGTGCCGCCTGGGTCGCATAGGTGATCTGCACCGACCGAACGTCCTTTCCCCTGGGATCCCGGCGGGCGCCCTGCCCACGCCCGGTGTTCGCCGCCCCTGACCGTAGCGGCGATCGGCCGCGGGCGGGTATCCGGCATGACCGGGCCCACGGTGGGACGGAACGAGCCCGGCGATGCCCTCCATCCCGAAGAGATCATTCAAGGGCAAGGACGAATGCGGCACCGGATATCAGGGAGTGTCCGCGGTGTTCGGCGAAATGAAATGACCTTTGTGAGGCTTGCGATAATGCTGGGTCAATACGCCAATATCTACCCATAAGAGGTTTTTGGCGGAGAAATTCGCGGTATGGACAGGGTGGGCATCCGTGAGCTAGGGGGGAGGATGCCATGACCGAGTCAAGGGGCCAAGGCGCCTACAACAGACCTACGGGAGCCGGAGCTCGAGGGCACGAGGTCGGCGCGACGCCCACCGGCGGGGAGATGGAGGCCGAACAGCAGGAGTTCTCCTTCTGGCAGGACAGAAGCCGGGTGTTCCTGCAGCCCATCGCGGCGCCGTCGATCCTGGGGCTCTTCGGGCTGGCGACGGCGAACCTGATGGTCGGCGCGTGGATGGCGCGCTGGTACGGGAACGCGCTGAGCCCGGTGATCCTGTTCCCCTTCGTGCTGACCGCCGGCGGGCTCGCGCAGTTCCTGGCGGGCATGTGGTCCTATCGCGCGCGAGACGGTCTGGCCACCGCCGTACACGGGATATGGGGGGCGTTCTGGCTCGCGTTCGGCTTCATGTTCATGCTGGTCGCCGCCGGGACCTTCCCGATCCTGCTGGCACCGCACATCGGGGCCGCCAACACGCCGTTCGCCTTCTGGTTGATCGCGCTGTGCTTGATCACCGCACTCTGCGCGATGGCCGCGACGGCCGAGAACATGGGCCTGACGGTGATGCTGGTCCTGCTCGCCGTGGCGGCCGGGTTCGCCGCCGCCGGCTTCGTCTCCGGGGCGTCGTGGCCGGTCATCGTGGCGGGCTGGCTCTTCGTGGCATCCGCCGCCGCTGCCCTGTACATCGCCGGCGCCATGATGGTGGAGGGTAGCTTCGGACGGACCATGCTGCCGCTGGGCAAGTACAGCGCCGCGGCCAACATCCCGGGCCGGAGGATCACCCGGCCGCTGGAGTACAAGTACGGTCAGCCGGGGGTCAAGATCGGCCAGTGACCGCCTCGGAACCGCGGACGTCGCCCTGGGGCAGCGCGGACAGCGCCGCCCCGGGCACGGCCGGAGACGGGCGACGGAAGAGGCGAGACCTCACCGGTGAAGGTCGTCCGGTCGCCCGATAGAGGAAACCCCTGGTCAGGGACTGCCTCATGGTCCGCTACGCTCGACGAACACGTCTGATTCGACACGGTTTGTCCAGCGGGAGTCCCCCATGTCTCGTGTGGCCGGGTTCTGTAGATCCCTGACGCGCCGTTCCCTCCGCGCGTACCGCATCGCCTGCGCGCGTGACGACGCGGCGACCTGGAGTGTGGTCGTCCCCGAGGGCGTATGGGCCTGCTCCGGATGTGACACGGTGCTCCTCCAGACCGACGCCTCGTCGGACCACGTCTGCACCGGCCACACCGCCGTCTGAGCGCGCGACGCCACCTCCGTACGACCTCGGAGCACACGCCTCCCCCCGGCGCGCACTTTCCGTGAGTCATCGGCCACTTCGTGCGATGATGGCGATCCTTACTCCTGCTCTGGAGCGTCATGGACCCGGTGCCCGATGACGACCTCGCCGGCACCGCGGCCCTCGTACGGATCGCCGGCCGGATCCGTGCGGACGACGGGCTCCACCGACGCTTCCGAGACACGTTCAACCAACGGATCGAGCACCACCTCCCCCTCAGCCCGGCCCGGCGCGGCGGGCCGAGGGCGTACGGGAGCTCCGGGAGGCGCTCGACGGCGACCCGCTCCCCTCGGTGATCGCGAAGATCGTCCCATCCGCGTGAGAACGGCCGGGCGCGGCAAGGCCCACTGTCCCGGTCCGCCCGGTCAGGCACGCCGGCCGCCGCCTGCCGGGCGGGACCGGCCCGGGCCGGTCCCGCCCGGGGCGGGGGCGTACGATCCGGTCCCGGGACGGGGCCGACGGCCGGCGTGGAGGTCAGCCGCCGATGCCGGAGTTCTGCGCGGCGGTCACGATGGTCGTGGCGTCCTCCGGCAGGAGATAGCCGGCGTTCACCGATGCCTGCGCGGCCGCCTGCACCTTGCTCACATAGTCCGCGTGCGTCGGGTACAGCCGGCTGAGCACCGGTTCGGCGTTGGGCGGAGCGGCGGGGTCGGACGGGTCGCCCGCGTCGTGCCGGTCCCATGGGTCGGCGTCGCCGTTCCACGGGTCCGTGGCGCCGTACAGACCGCAGAAGACGCCGCTGCCGCTGATGTCCCGCAGCCCGGTGAGCGTACGCGTCGGAACCGCCACGTCGGGGAGCCGGATCCCGCCGGTGGCCAGGCCGGTGCTCGGGTCGCGCACGTCGGCGTCGAGCGCCGGACCACTCGGCGGCGGGGCTCCGCCCTGCGCCCAGTCGGTCAGGTGGCGCAGGGCGGCGTTCATCGCGTAGTGGCCGGGCCCGTCGTTGTACGGGGCCGACCCCGCGGCGCAGTCGGGCTGCGGGGCGGCGGAGCCGGCCGACTTCTGCAGCGTCGGGTCACCGAGGTCGTACGCCCATTGGTCGCCGTGCGAGGTGCCGGCCAGTTCCCAGTGCACCACCCGGTTCGTGTCCGGCTGCCGGGCGGCGGACGCGAGCGGGACGTCGGTCTCGGTGAGCACGACGAACGTCGGGACCGACAGGTCGGTCCGGATCCGTGAGGGATTCGGCATCAGCAGCGTGTCGGCGGCGTTGCCGCTGATCGGCGCGGCGATGGCGCTGTTGCTGTGGATCATGAAGCCGTCGTAGACCCGCGCTACCGGCTGGACGGCGTCGGCGTACGTCGTCATGAACCCGGCCGACTGCGACTCGCCGTCGGCGAGGAGCGTTCTGATGTGCAGCCCGCCGAGCGGGTTCGGCCCGTTCGGGGTGCGCAGCGCCTGCCCGGCCTGGGAGAAGATGTCGTACGAGAACGCGTCGCCGGGGTGGAAGAGGGTGCCGTACCGCGCCGGGTCCCAGCCCTTGAGACCGTGGATCTGGCCGAGGCCGCCGTTCACGCCGACCGCCTGCGCCGAGACGCCGACCCACGCGTAGCCCTTGCGGAGCAGCTCGTCTCGGGCGAACCAGTAGTCCGGAGAGATCTCGAGCTGGCCACTGACATTGAGCCACTCGACGACGACGGTGCCGTTGAACTTCGCCGGGTCGGTGGGCCGGCGGACGAGGATCCGGGTCTTGTACGGGGCGCGGAGGGCCGCGTGGACGTCCCATCGGCCGTCCGAGGTCCAGATCCCGGACTTGACGTAGGAGGTGGCGATGCCCGCGATGAAGTACTCGCTCTCGGTGTAACCGAACGCGCCGAGGTCCTCCGCCGCCGCGAGGAACGGGAAGCCGTGGCCGCCGCTGGGCGGGACCGAGATCGTCGGGGCGGCGGCCGCGGCCTGCGCGGCCGAGGTCACCGGTGGAACGCCGAGGAAGACGGCACAGAGCACCGCTGCCAGCGCGGCGGCGATCATCGGCCGCCGCGGAAGCCGAACGGGTGGGCGCACGGGGTGCCTCCTGGAGAACAGGGGTCGGGGAAGCACAGTGTCGGCCGCCCGTCCCGGCCGCGAATCGGGGAAATCACCGGTCTTCGGCTCTGCCTCATGAAGGCGGGAGGTGGATCCCGATGAGGCAGGTGTCGTCGTCGGTGTCGGCGTCGCTGTGGGTGAGGAGGTGGTCGAGACGGTCCTCCAGGCTCGGGGCCGGCTGCCCCGCGGTGACGAGGAGCCGGTCGAGGGTGTCGCCCATGGAGGTGTCCCGGCGTTCGACGAGGCCATCGGTGTAGAGCAGGAGAACGTCGTCGGCTTCGAGGGTGAGACGGCCCTCCTCGTACTGGCTGTCGGGCGGGCCGCCGAGGAGCATCCCGCCGATCAGGGGCAGTGCGGTCGCTCGCCCGTCGCGGACGAGCACCGGGGGCAGGTGGCCCGCCCGCGCCCATTCCAGCGTGCGGGTGCCGGGGTCGTACAGACCGCAGACGGCGGTGCCGGTGACGTAGTCGGTGAGGTGGTGGGCGACCAGGTTGAGCCAGCGCAGCAGCTGGCCGGGGCCGGCACCGGTGGTGGCCAGGCCGCGCAGGGCGTTGCGCAGCACGACCATGCCGGTCGCGGCCTCGATCCCGTGGCCGGCGACGTCTCCGACGCACAGCAGGACCCGGCCGGACGGCAGCACCACCGCGTCGTACCAGTCGCCGCCGACCAGGTGGTCGTCCTCGGCGGGCCGGTAGCGTACGGCCACGCGCAGGCCGGCGGCGTCGATGGGGCCGCGGGTCGGCGGCATGATCGCGCGCTGGAGTTTCAGCGTGAGCCGGTTGTTCTCGGCGGCCTGCTCTTCGGTGTGCGCCAGTTGATCGCGCGTTGCGGCGAGAGCCACCTCGGTCCAGTGCTGAGCCGAGATGTCCTGGTACGCCCCACGGACGAGCAGCACGTGGCCGGTGCCGTCCAGGACCGGTTCGGCGACGACGCGCAGGTGGCGGGTGATGCCGTCGGGCCGTTTCAGGCGGAAGGCGGTGGACGCCGATCGCCGCTGGTGCAGCAGGGTGCGCAGGAAGCGGCCGATACCGGTCTCGTCGTCGGCGTGGGCATGGGCCGGCAGTTGGGTCAGCGGGATCGGAACCGCCGTCGGCCGCAGGCCGAACAACGCGAACATCTGGTCGTTCCAGGTGATCTCTCCGGTCGCGAGGTTCTCCTCGAAGCCTCCGACCCGCCCGAGGCGCTGGGCGTGCTGGAGAAGGCTGGCCAGGCGGTCGGCCTGGTCCTTGACCCGCCAGATGAGCAGCACGCTGTCGCTGTGCCGGCTGATGCTGATGTCGGCCGGAGACGTCAGCGGTACCTGGTCGACCAGGGTGGTCAGGAGAGTGTCGTCGGCGCGGAACGGCTCCCCGGTCGCATAGACGCGCTCCACCTTGTCGAACAGGCCACTCTGACCGGCTGCGAGGGGGTAGGCCTCGAGCAGGAGCGCCCCGGTGACGCTGCTGCGGGGACGGCCCACCGGGTCGACGAACCGCGGATTGGCGTGATGGATCCGAAAGTCGATCAGGTGGCCGTCGGCGTCTATCTGCGGGCGGAGGACCAGGGCCGGGTCGTGCAGGCCGTCGACGAGGTCGATGAGCTCGGTGAGGTCCCGGTAGGCGGAGTCGGACAGTGCCGGGCCCGGCAGTCCGGCGGCGGGCCGGGTCTCCAGCGTGTGCGCGCACAGCTGTGCCAGGGCCTCCAACTGCCGCTCGATCTGCGGCGACCGCGGCGGTGGGGAGCCGGGCCAGCAGATCTCCAGCACGCCGGTGAGGCGCCCGCCCGTACCGGTCGGGATGGCGACCCGGCCGCCGTCAGGGGTGTCGTGACGGCCGACGGACGGCAGTCCGGTCTCGGCGAACGAGGGCAACCAGACCGGCTGCCGCTCGAGCAGGGCCTTGGAGGCGGGCGTGGTGACGCCGGGGGGCACGTAGTGCCAGCGGGCGGCCTCGTCGGCGCGGAAGCCGGCCGCTCCGGCGAGGCTCATGGAGCCGTCCGGCGCGACGGCCCAGACGGCGACGGAGACGGCGTCCAGTGGCCGCAGCGCGTGTGTCAGCAGGGAGTCGGCGACGGCCTGGGTGTCGGCCGCGGCGAGCACGCCGCTCTCGGCCGTACGAAGCCGCGTGGCGACCGTGGTCCCGCTGTTCTCCTCCGGATCGTCGCATGACCGGCCGCCGGACGCCTGCGCCAGGAACGCCTTGGTCACCTCGGCGACCTGGTCACGGGCGGCCTGGTTGATGATCTCGGCGGCCAGTTGCAGGACCGGCAGGTCCGTCTCGGCGGCCAGGTCCTCCAACTGCCGGGCGGCCTCGGCCGGCGCGCAGTGCAGCCGCTCGACCAGCACGCCCTTGGCCAACTCGATGACGCTGCGGCCGTCGGCGTCGAACTGGGCCTGCTCGACCTGCCGGCGCAGCCGCACGACGGTGGCGGCGAGCCGGCTGACGGCCGGGTCCGTACCGTTCGTGCCGGCACGGGAGCGTTCGGGCAGCGCCGCGCCGGCTGCTCCCCCGCCCCCGGTGGGGGCGCCGACGGGCGCATCCACCGGCGTCGGATCACCGGGCGTGCCAGATCGCCGGGCGCTGTCCACTGAGATCTCTCCTTGCCGACGGGTGTTCGTGACTGGGCGCGCCGGATCAGGCGTCGAGCCAGCGATGGATACAGGCGATCAGGTCGGCGGCGTCCAGTGGCTTGGTGATGTAGGCGTTGGCGCCCGAGGCCAGGCTCCTCTCCTGGTCCGCGGGCATCGCCTTGGCCGTCACCATGATGATGGGCAGGTCGGCGTGCTGGGGCATCGCCCGGATCGCGGCGGTCGCGGTGTAGCCGTCCATCTCCGGCATCATGACGTCCATCAGCACGACGTCGACGTCCGGATGGGCGCTGAGGGCCTCGATGCCCTCCCGGCCGTTCTCGGCGTGCGCCACCCGCATCCCGTGGAGTTCCAGGATGCCGGTCAGCGCGTAGACGTTGCGGGGGTCGTCGTCGACGATGAGCGCGAGCCTCCCGGCCAGGGACGTGTCGATCTCGGCGGGAGCCTGCGCGGCGGTGTCCTCGTGGCTGACGAGCGGCACCATGGCGCCGGGATGCTCCGCCGACAGGTGCAGGGTGATGCGTTCGCGCAGTTCGTCCAGGCTGCTCAGCAGCTCCAGGCCGCGTGAGGCGACCTGCTCGGTGAACCGCTGCTCGCGTTCCGGGTCCCGCCGTCGGCCGCTGTGCGCCAGGACCGGCAGGCCCTCCAGCGCCGAGTCCCCGTCCATCGCCCGCAGGAAGCGCAGTGCCGCGTCGTCGGGCATGTCCATCTGCAGCACCACGCAGTGACAGGGTGCGCTGGCCAGGGCGGACGCCGCCTCATCGGCCCCGACGACCGTGACGATCTCGACCGGGCCGCGCGGATCACCGATGTGGTGGCTGTCGGCGGCGGCGTTCTCGGCGACGAGGGACAGCAGTCCGCCCTGACGCTCCTCGATCACCAGCAGCCGTCGCCGCCCCGAGTCGTCCCGCTGCGGGAGCGGCGACGCCGCCTCCACCGCCGGGGACCGCTCCGCCACCGGATCCGGGTCCGCCGGCTCGCCGGCGGCGACGGCCGGCCGATCGTCCTCGGACGGCGCGACCTCGATCGCCGCCTCGAAGTCGGGCCGGGCGGTCGGAAGGTACAAGGTGAAGGTGCTGCCCTGCCCGAGCGTGCTGTCGGCGGTGATGACCCCGCCGAGCAGGTAGGCGATCTCCCGGCTGATCGACAGGCCGAGGCCGGTGCCGCCGTACTTGCGGCTGGTGGTGCCGTCCGCCTGCTGGAAGGCCCCGAAGATGGACTCGAGCTGGTGTTCGGCGATGCCGATGCCGGTGTCGACCACGCGCAGCGCGAGGGCCGGGCCGTGCGCCTGGAAGGCGGGCGGCAGCTCGGCCGCCTCCACGGGCTCGATGCGCAGCTCGACGCTCCCCGACTCGGTGAACTTCACCGCGTTCGACAGGAGGTTGCGCAGCACCTGCCGCAGCCGGGCGTCGTCGGTCAGCAGTTCGGTGGGCGAGCCCGGCGCCGTGGTGATCCGGAACGTCAGGTTCTTCTGGGCTGTCAGCGGCCGGAAGGTGGCCTCCACGTAGTCCACCAGATGGCGCAGCGGGACTCGTTCGGGACTGATGTCCATCTTGCCCGCCTCGACCTTGGACAGGTCCAGGATGTCGTTGATGAGCTGCAGCAGATCCGACCCCGCCGAGTGGATGATGCCGGCGTACTCGACCTGCTTCGGAGTGAGGTTGCGGGTCGGGTTCTGGGCCAGCAGCTGGGCGAGGATGAGCAGCGAGTTGAGCGGGGTGCGCAGCTCATGGCTCATGTTCGCCAGGAACTCGCTCTTGTACTTCGAGGCGAGGGCGAGCTGCTGAGCGCGGTTCTCCAGCTCTTGGCGGGCCTGCTCGATCTCGCTGTTCTTGGCCTCGATGTCGCGGTTCTGCTGGGCCAGCAGCTCCGCCTTCTCCTCCAGCTCGTCGTTGGAGCGCTGCAGCTCCTCCTGGCGGGCCTGGAGTTCCTCCGAGCGTGCCCGCAGCTCGCCGGCGAGCCGCTGGGACTCGGCGAGCAACTCGTCGGTACGGGCGTTGGCGATGATGGTGTTGACGTTGACGCCGAGGTTCTCGCGCAGCTGCTCCAGGAAGTCCCGCTGCACCGGGTTGAACGGCTTCAGCGACGCCAGCTCGATCACGCCCAGAACCTGGTCCTCGGCCACGATCGGCAGGTCGATCAGGCTCGCCGGGTTGCCCGCCCCCAGGCCCGACGAGATGGTGAGATACCCGGGCGGGACCTCGTCGACCGCGATGGTCTGGCGGCTGCGCGCGGCCTGGCCCACGAGGGAACGCCCGGGCCGGAACCGGGCCGGACGCGCCGGGGCGGCCGGATCGTCGTCTTCGGGATAGCCGTAGGAACCGACCAGCCGAAGTTCGAGCCGGCCGTTGTCCTCCGCGAGGTAGAAGGCGCCGTACTGGGCGTCCACCAGCGGGGCCAGCTCGTCCATGACCAGCTCGGCGACCACCGACAGGTCGCGGTGTCCCTGCATCAGCTCGGAGATGCGCGCCAGGTTCGTCTTGAGCCAGTCCTGCTCGTGGTTGGCCCGGGTGGTCTCACGCAGGGACTTCACCATCAGGTTGATGTTGTCCTTGAGCTCGGCGACCTCACCGGACGCGTCCACCGTGATGGATCGGGTCAGGTCGCCGGACGTCACCGCGCTGGTGACCTCGGCGATCGCGCGGACCTGCCGGGTGAGGTTGCCGGCCAGCTCGTTGACGTTCTCGGTGAGCCGCTTCCAGGTGCCCGACACGCCCTCGACCTCGGCCTGGCCGCCGAGGCGGCCCTCGCTGCCGACCTCGCGGGCGACCCGTGTGACCTCGGCGGCGAACGCCGACAACTGGTCCACCATCGTGTTGATCGTGGTCTTCAGCGCCAGGATCTCCCCCCGCGCGTCGACGTCGATCTTCTTGGTCAGGTCACCCTGCGCGACCGCCGTGGTCACCTGGGCGATGTTCCGGACCTGGTTGGTCAGGTTGTTGGCCATCGAGTTGACGTTGTCGGTGAGGTCCTTCCACGTCCCGGCGACGTTCGGCACACGCGCCTGGCCGCCGAGCTGGCCCTCGGTCCCGACCTCGCGGGCCACGCGCGTGACCTCGTCCGCGAACGCGCCGAGCGTGTCGACCATCGTGTTGATCGTCTGGGCGAGCGCGGCGACCTCGCCCTTGGCCTCCACGGTGATCTTCTGCGACAGGTCGCCCTTCGCCACCGCCGTGGCCACCTGCGCGATCGACCGGACCTGTCCCGTCAGGTTGGAGGCCATGACGTTGACGTTGTCGGTCAGGTCCTTCCAGGTTCCCGACACCCCGCGCACGGTGGCCTGGCCACCGAGGTTGCCCTCGGTCCCGACCTCACGGGCCACCCGCGTGACCTCGTCGGCGAAGGCCGACAGCTGATCCACCATCGTGTTGATGGTGTCCTTCAGCTCCAGAATCTCCCCGCGCGCGTCGACGCGGATCTTCTGCGACAGGTCGCCCTTGGCGACCGCGGTGGTGACCTGGGCGATCGACCGGACCTGGGCGGTCAGGTTGTCGGCCATGACGTTCACCGACTCGGTCAGCGCCTTCCACGTGCCCGAGACGCCCTTGACGTCGGCCTGGCCGCCCAACCGGCCCTCGGTGCCGACCTCACGGGCCACCCGCGTGACCTCGTCGGCGAAGGAGGACAGCTGATCCACCATCGTGTTGATCGTGTTCTTCAGCTCCAGAATCTCCCCGCGAGCCGACACGGTGATCTTCTGCGACAGGTCACCGCTGGCGACCGCGGTGGCGACCTGGGAGATGTTGCGGACCTGATCGGTCAGGTTGCCGGCCATGAAGTTCACCGAGTCGGTCAGGTCCCGCCAGGTGCCCGCCACCCCGCTCACCTGCGCCTGCCCGCCGAGGCGGCCATCGGTGCCGACCTCACGGGCCACCCGCGTGACCTCGTCGGCGAAGGAGGACAACTGGTCCACCATCGTGTTGATGGTGTTCTTCAGCTCCAGAATCTCCCCGCGAGCCGACACGGTGATCTTCTGCGACAGGTCGCCCTTGGCCACCGCCGTCGTCACCTGGGCGATGTTGCGGACCTGATCGGTCAGGTTGCCGGCCATGAAGTTCACCGAGTCGGTCAGGTCCCGCCAGGTCCCCGACACGCCCTTCACGTTGGCCTGCCCGCCCAGCCGCCCCTCGCTGCCGACCTCACGCGCGACCCGGGTGACCTCGTCGGCGAACGACGAAAGCTGGTCCACCATCGTGTTGACGGTGTTCTTCAGTTCCAGGATCTCCCCGCGCGCATCGACGTCGATCTTCTGCGACAGGTCGCCCTTGGCGACCGCGGTGGCGACCTGCGCGATGTCCCGCACCTGGGTGGTGAGGTTCCCGGCCATCGCGTTCACCGAGTCGGTCAGGTCCTTCCAGGTCCCCGACACCCCGGGAACCTCCGCCTGCCCGCCCAGCTGCCCTTCGGTCCCGACCTCACGGGCGACCCGGGTCACCTCGTTGGTGAACAGGGACAGCTGGTCGACCATCCCGTTGAAGACGGTCGCGATCTCATGGAGCAGCCCGTCGCCGTCCTCGGGCAGGCGGGTGCCGAAATCGCCGTCACGGACGGCCGTCAATCCCGCCAGCAGCTGCCGCAGCTCGGCCTCACCGACCTTGCCCGGGGTTCGCGCCCGCCCGCGCTCACTGCGCACTGCCCTGCCTGCGGGATCCACCATGACCATTTCCTTGCTTCATAACGGACAGGCATATGTCGATCACGAGGAGAAACCTCGGTTTTCCTGCGCGATCTCATAAATTGCCCTATGACAACTAGCAGGAACCGACCGTACCTCAAGGCCGCGGTCGCCTCCCCGGGGGCCACCGCGGCCCCCGCCGTTTTCGCCGATGCCCGGCCGGCCGACTCCAGCGGCCGAGTGGCGGTCGGCGGCGGCGTCGCGCGCGCGGGGGCGGCGCGCCACCGACGACACCGGCATTGCGAGACCGGGTTGCGTTTCCGGCATCGGGGGCGATGGACCTCACAACGGACGACCATCGGCTCGGTGGTCGACGAACCGCTTACGCTCGACGCGCCGGAAGGAGATGATCGTGGGTCGTCGCAGGGCTCTGAGCCGGACGGTCTCCCGGATCCTGCTCGCCATGATCGGAGTCGTCACGCTGCTCAGAGTGTCGGTGACCGAGGAATACAGGCCTGATCCGAGAGCCTTCCCGAGGTACGAGCCTCCCGACGGCCTGCTTCCGTCTCAAGAGAAGTACGTGGTCTGGGCGGGAGACCACACCGACTGGGTCATCCGGGGAGCGAGAATCCGGTCGATCAGGTTCAAGGCCGTGGCGCTGGCCTCGGGCGTGCTGGCACTCGCGGTCACGCTGGCGGTGGCTGTTCGGGCACCCACGTGGGTGCCGGCGTCGCTGGGTTTCCTCGCGGCCGTCGGGCAGTACGTCCAGGGCCTCAGCCGTGACCGAGAGCAGTCACAGATCGCTCATCAGGCCGCGGTCAGGTTCCAGAAGGCGCTGCGCGACTTCACCACCGATGCGGGCGAACTCTCCGGCGAGCGGCTGCGCGAGCGGTTCAAGGAATTCCGCCAGACTTTCGAGAGGATCAAGGAAGAGTACGGGCCGCAGATCTTCAAGGTCCGAGGCCAAGATCCACCGCAGATCGGCGGCACTCCCCGCTGAACGGTCTGGAGTGCCGCCGGCTTCAACCGACCACGGACCAGCTCAGGTCACGGCCGCCGGACCGGCACGCGGCTCGGGTCGTTCGGGGTGCCGGTGCGGGGCCTGGCGACTACGTCATCGCGCGGGTTCAGCTTTGGCGGGCACGGACCCAGCGGGCCGCCGTCGCGGAGCCGATGACCAATGCGGCGGATCCGATCACCAGCGACAGCCTCAGGCCCGGGATGAAGGACCCGGCGACGAGCGTGCCGAAGAGCGCGACACCGACCGCGCCGCCGACCTGCCGGGCGGTGTTCAGCTGCGCGGAGGCCACCCCGGCGTACTCCGGCTCGACCGATTCCAGCACGGCACTGGTCATGGCGGGGACTACGGCTCCCGCGCCGACGCCGACCGGTAGCGTGGTCAGCGAGAGCACCCAGTACGGGGCGTCCGGCCCGGCTGCCAGTAGCCCGAGCAGGCCGAGCGCGAAGACGAGCTGACCGACCGTCATGGGCGGCCGGGGGCCGAGCCGTCCGGTGAGGCGACCGCCGAGCATGTTGGACGTCATCGCGGCGATGCTCATCGGCAGGAAGATCAGGCCGGTGGCCAGCGCCGAATCGCCCCGTTGATTCTGGAGGAACAGGCTCAGCAGGAAGACGATGCCGTAGTAGGCGAAGTTCTGCACGAAGCCGGCCACGCTGGCCGCGCCGAACTTCGCGTGCGCGAACAGCCGCATCGGCAGCATCGGCTCGGGGACCCGCCTTTCCCACCACACGAAGAAGACGCCGACGATCACGGCCATCAGCAGCGCCCCCAGCACCGGCGCCGAACCCCACCCCAAGGTGCCGCCCTCGATCAGCCCGAAGGTGAGCCCGGACAATGCCAGCATCACGGCCACCTGGCCGACCGGGTCCAGGCGGCGCCTGCCGGCGGAGGGGGTGGCGTCCGCTTTGGCGGTCATCAGCAGGCCGACCGCTCCGATCACCAGGTTGACCGGGAACAACGATCGCCAGCCCAGCCAGACCAGGAGGAGCCCGCCGAGCACGGGCCCCGCTGCCACGGCCGCGCCGCCGGCCGCCGCCCACACCCCGACCGCTCTGGTGCGTGCCGTGGCGTCCGTGTAGGCGTACCGGATCATGGCCAGGGACGCCGGTAGCTGCGTGGCAGCGCCGACGCCTTGGACGAACCGTGCCGCGATGAGCATGCGCGGCGACGTGGCCAGGCCGCAGGCCACTGAGGCGAGCACGAACAGGCCGAGGCCGATGGTGAACGCGCGACGCGCGCCCAGCCGATCACTCAGGGATCCGCCGATCAGCTGGAACGCGGCGAACATCAGCGTGTAACCGTCCACGACCCACTGCAACTGGGTCAGCCCGGCGCCCAGTTCGCGGCTCAGGGTCGGCAGCGCGACATTCACGATCGTCGCGTCGAGGCTGACCATCAAGAACCCGAACGAGGCGGCGAACAGAGTCCACCGTGCCCTCGACGAAGCAGCGGCAACGGGGAGATCGGCGGTCAATGCGATGTTCACCGCTCCAGACTGCTGATCAAGGTGACCGACGGGCAATCGGTGAGGGTGTACCTGACGGGGCTACCCTGACCGGCGACGCCGGACAGGACGAGGAGCGGTGGGGTTGGCCAGTCGACTCAGAGCACGGGAGCTCGGCGCGTTCCTGCGGGCGCGGCGAACACTGCTGACGCCGGACGAGGTGGGACTGCCGGTCACGGGTGCTCGGCGTACGCCCGGACTGCGCCGGGAGGAGATCGCCCGGTTGGCCGGCGTCAGTGACGGCTACTACGTCCGATTGGAGCAGGGTCGCGCGCTGCATCCGTCGGCGAGTGTGCTGGGCGCGCTGGCCGGGGCGTTGCGGCTGTCCCAGCCGGAGCGCGAGCACCTGTTCGCGCTGGCCGGCGATACCTGCCCGGCGCCGGAGCCGGAGGAGCTCACGGAAGGAAGCCGCCGGATGCTCGGACTGCTCCGTCCGCCCACCGCCGCCTATGTGATCAACAGGAACAGCGACGTGCCGGCATGGAACGACACCGCGGGCGCGCTGTTCGGGCACCTGGTCGACGGTCCGCGTCGCCCCAACAACGTCCGGTACGTGTTCACCGACCCGGAGGCCAAGCGGCTGTTCGTCGACTGGCCGCACATCGCCGCGGACTCGGTGGCCCACCTGCGCGCGTCGAGCGGGCACCGCCCCGACGACGCCGAACTCACCGAGCTCGTCACCGAACTCCACGAGGTCAGCCCCGATTTCCGTCGACTGTGGACGGCCCGGGAACTGCGCCAGAAGGACGACGGGCGTAAGGAACTACGCCACCCACGAGTCGGCCGCCTGACGCTGGATTACGCGGTACTGGCCGCCCCAGGGGCCGCGGGGCAGCGGCTGGTCGCCTACAGCGCCGACCCGGGCTCCGACTCGCACGCCGCGCTGGCCCGGCTCTGGTCAACGGGGCATTAGATCTGGTGGCGGAGGCGCACGGGAATCGAACCCGCCGACGACGCCGAGCGCCGTCCAATGGTTTTGAAGACCACGAGGGCCACCAGGCACCCTCCCGCCTCCGCCGCAGAGCCTACTCACCCCGCGGTGACGCCGCGCCAAAGGATGGCGCGTTCGGCGGCGCTCCACGCGGTCGACGTCAGCAGGTACAGGCCGGCCGCCAGCGGGACGTACGCGGCGATCGCGACGGTGCCGAACGGCAGCAGGCGCATCGCCCTGCCGAGCGGTCCGGCCGGGACCGGCTGACCGGCGTACATTCGGCGTGACGTCCACCAGGCCACCACGGCCAGCAGGATGAACAGGGCGAGGAAGACCAGCCCGTGCGGGCCGAAGGCCCCGGGCCACAGCAGCCATCGGCTCCCCAGCGGCACTCCGAAGAGGGTGTTCGCCAGCAGCAGGTTCGCGTGGCCGCCGACGGCCGGGGACAGGAACAGCCGGTAGACGACGGTGAAGACGGGCATCTGCAGCAGCGCCGGGCCGATGCCGGCGAACATCGAGGTGCCCTCGGCCCGGTACAGCGCGGTCACCTCCTGGTGGGCGCGGACGGGGTCGTCGCGGTGGCGGCGGCGCAGCGCCTCGACCTGCGGGGCCAGCCGTTGGCGGGCCCGCCCTGCGGCCGCCTGGCGGCGGCTGAGCGGAAGGAGGGCGAGGCGGACCCCGGCGGTGAAGACGACGATCGCGAGGGCGGCGCTGAGGCCGCCGGTGAGCGGGTGGAGAGCGGACGTGAGCCCGGTGACGAGGTCGTACGCCACGCGGACGGGACCGTCGAGAACGGCGAGCATGGGAGAAGGACCCTTCGGCAGGTGATCGAGTGGGAACGGCGAACGGCCGTACGCCGCCCGTCCCCGGCAGGCGCGCGGTCAGGAGGACCGCGGACGCGGGGAGGGGCGGTACGGCGAACTCTCCCGCCTAAGGGGCGCGCACTCGAGGACGGCCGGGGGCGTCGGGGTCGCGGAGGCGTACGAGGGCGGACCGGCCCGCGCGGTCGCGAAGGGCGGCCGCGCGGACCCGCGGGCCCGCGGCGACGGCCACCGGGGCTCGGCCGGCGACCAGGACGATGAGTCCGGCGACCGCGAGGGCCGCCGCCGCGGCCAGGACCACGGACGGGGTGAGCGCGTCGGCGAGATCCCACCACGCGATCATCGCCGCGACGGCGGCGGCGAGTACCCGGACCATGCCCTTACAGACGCGCCGGCCGCGTGCCGGGTTCCCGCCGGCGGACCTCGCCGTCCGCGGTCCGGGGAACCGGTCTGGATCATGGTGCGCCGGCGCGGGGGATGCCCATGGCCGCGATCCGGCGCAGAGCGGCCCCGCGCCGAATCACGCTTCTCGCCGCGCCGGACCGAACCGGCGGGCCGGACCGGCGCCCAGGATAGGTTCACGTCATGGGCAGTGGTGACGCACTCGGGACGACCTATCGCCTGACGCAGTTCGCGCACGGCGGCGGATGCGCCTGCAAGATCCCGCCCGGGGAGCTGGAGGAGGTCGTCGCCGGGCTGATCGACGCCGACCGCCCGGACGACCTGCTGATCGGGCTGGACGACGGCGACGACGCCGCGGTGGTGCGGATCGAGGGTGACCGGGCGGTGGTGGCCACCGCCGACTTCTTCACCCCCGTCGTCGACGACCCGTACGACTGGGGGCGGATCGCCGCGACGAACGCGCTGTCGGACGTCTACGCCGTCGGCGGCGCCCCGGTCGTCGCGGTGAACCTCCTGGGCTGGCCCCGGGACACGTTGCCGATGGAGCTGGCGCGCGAGGTGCTGCGCGGCGGTCTCGACGTGGCGCGCGCGGCCGGCTGCCATGTCGCGGGCGGGCACAGCGTCGACGATCCAGAGCCGAAGTACGGCATGGCGGTCACCGGCCTGGCGGATCCGGCGCGGCTGCTGCGGCTGGACGCCGGGCGGCCCGGGGTGCCGCTCTCGCTGACCAAACCGCTCGGCGTCGGGGTGCTGAACACGCGGCACAAGGCGACGGGTGAGGTGTTCCCGCACGCCGTCGCGGCGATGACGACGCTGAACGCCGAGGCGTCCCGGGCCGCGCTGGAGCGCGGGCACCGCTGCGCGACCGACGTCACCGGGTTCGGGCTGCTGGGCCACCTGTACAAGATGGCGCGGGCGAGTGGCGTCACCGCGGTGGTGGACGCCGCGGCCGTCCCCTATCTCGACGGCGCGCGCGACGCGGTGCGCGCCGGGTACGTCTCGGGGGGCACCCGCCGCAACCTGGCCTGGGTGACGCCGCACGCGGATCTCGGCCGCGTGCCGGAGGAGGACCGCCTGCTCCTCGCGGACGCCCAGACGTCCGGGGGCCTGCTCGTCGCCGGTGAGCTGCCCGGCGCGCCGGTGGTGGGGGAACTCATCCCCCGTGAGGCCGCCGCCCTGATCGTCCGGTGACACGCCCGTACGCCACGGTTCCACCACCCCTCGCGCCCGGCGCGACGGCGGACACGGCATGATCCAGCTGTGAGCTCCGTCCACGGCACCGAGGTCGAGTACGTCGTCGACCTCGCCGGGATCTTCGTCTTCGCGGTCACCGGCGCGCTCGTCGCCGTCCGGAAGCGCTTCGACGTCGTCGGGATGGCGGTGCTCGCGGAGATCACCGCCCTGGGCGGCGGCGTGCTGCGCGACCTCGTCATCGGGGCCGTGCCGCCGGCGGCGTTCCGAGACGTCGGCTACACGATGGTGCCGCTGGTGGCGACGGCGCTGACCGCGGCCTGGCATCCGCACCTGGAGCGCATCCGCCGTACGGTGCTGGTGCTCGACGCCGCAGGGCTGGGACTGTTCAGCGTGGCCGGCGCGATGAAGGCGCTGACGTACGGGCTGGGGGCGCCCGCCGCGGCCGCGCTGGGAGTGACGACGGCGATCGGCGGCGGCATCCTGCGCGACGTGCTGGCCCGGGAGGTGCCGAACGTCCTCCACGACCGGCAGCTGTACATCGTTCCCGCCCTCCTCGGCGCCGGGACGGCCACGGGCGCGTACCTGCTCGGAGCGCACGGATATCTTGTGACCCTCGTCACAGCCGCCCTGGCGTTCGGCGTCCGCCTGCTGGCGCTCCGGATGCGCTGGCAGATGCCGCGCGCCCGGGGGCTCGAGGATCGCACATGATCCGGTACTGTCCGGCTTCGGTCAGGCACGGATCGGCGGGATCCGGGACCCGGAACCTAACGTCTTAGGTTAAGGCCGGTTTGCGCACCGGCCCGCAGACTAGTTGGCTAGTACAGCTTTGTGGGGTAATGCAACGAGGGGCGGTCGTCCGTGCACGAATCACCTGAGGGCTACGGCCAAGGGCCGTACTCGAACCAACCGCAGGGTCAGGGCGGCTACCCTCCCCAGCAGCCGTACCCGGGGCAGGGGGGCTACCCGGGGCAGCAGCAGCCCTATCCCGGCCAGGGCGGCGGGGGCCAGCAGCCCTACCCGGGCCAGGGCGGGCAGCAGCCCTACTACCCGAGTGACCCGTACGGCGGCGGCCAGCAGCCTCCGCCCAACACGCCGTGGGGCGGAGGCGGAGGCGGCGGCTTCGGCCCGTCGGAGCCGTCGGGTCCGGGCGGATGGGGCCCACCGCCGGGGCCGCCGCGCAAGAACAACGGTCCGCTCATCGTGGTGGCGATCGTGGCGGCGCTGGTCGTGCTCGGAGGTGGTGGCGCGATCGCGTGGGCGCTGAGCAGTGGCGACGACCCGAAGAAGCCGATCTCGCTGCCCACCCCGTCGTACAGCCTGCCGACCGGCGTGCCCACGGGGGGTTATCCGACGGTCGAGCCGAGCCCGAGCGACAGCCCCTCGTCCTCCCCGACCCTGGACGCGGCGGCGACGGTGCAGCCGGGCGACTGCGTGCGCAACAGCGGCACTCAGTCGACCCCGCACCTGGAGGAGACGACCTGCCACTCGGGGACCTACAAGGTGCTCAAGCGGATCAGCGGAACGTCCGACTGGGACAAGTGCAAGGGCGTGCCCGGCTACACGGCGGCGTACCGCCGGAAGAACACCATCACCATCCTGAGCTTCGTGCTCTGCATGAAGAAGCTCTGAGCGAGGGCCTGCGCGCCGGGCCGACGGCCGCCAGGGCGTGTCCGGGGACAGGTCCTAGGTCACGGTCCGGCGTTCACGCTGTGGCACGACCGTGTACTTCGGGTCCTCCGCCGAGGTGTGCCCGGCGTACAGGACCGCGAAGCGGGTGCACAGCGCGCCCCCGGTGAGCGCCAGGCCGGCGATGACGCCGGCCGCCCGGCTCCGGCCCGCCGCGACGGTCCCGACCGCCCCGGCGACGGTCAGCGCCCGCCCGGCGCGCAGGAGCGCCCCGGGCCGTCCGGTCCGGTAGGGCTCGGAGACGAGTTCCGGGCTCTCGCGCAGGCCGACGCCGCGCTCGAGGGCGCCGGCCACGGCCAGCTCCAGACCGGCGCCGAGCAGCGCCATCCGGCGGGCGGGGCCGGCCTCGGCGCGCGGCGTGGCGATCATGCCGACCGCTCCGCCGCTCGCCAGTGAACTGCCCGCGAACAGCAGTGGCAGGTGCCGGTAGGCCTCATGCCAGGCGGGCACGGCCGTGTCGGCCAGCAGTACGCCCGTGTAGGTCGCGACGAGGGGACCGGTGACCGCGGCCGCCGCGCCGGCCGCACGGCCCGGCCCCGGGGCGATCCCGGTGACGGCGGAGGCGGCGGCCACCGCCGTGAAGCCGCCCTGCCCGGCGAGGATCCACGAGCCGACGCTCATCGGCGAGGTCGGCTTGAACACGCGGAGCATGTTGAGGAACCGCTCCGGGCGGCCGAGTTCGGCGACGAGCAGTCCGGCGCCCGCGGTGGCCGCGGCCGCCGCCGTGACCTTGCCGGTCAGCGCCAGCCGGTGCCGTCCGGTGGCGTCGGCCAGCGCCGCCATCGTCGAGGAGGCGCCCGAGAGCCCGCCCAGGTAGAGGTAGCCGGGCATGTGCGGGGCCTTCCACCGCGGCTTCTTCAGGATCGGGCGGCCGTAGTAGGACCGGAAGTCCGCGCGCGGGACCATCCGCTCCTCGCGGCCCCCGGATCCCCCTCCGCCGCGCCGCTCCCGACGCCCACCGCGCCGCTCCCGCTCCCCGGCGTGCCGTTCTTCGCCGCGTCGCTCGCGCGTTTCGCCGCGCTCCCCCGCGTGCCGTTCTTCGTCCCGGTCCGGCCGCATCAGCGCCTCCCGAGGAAGGACAGGGCCACTCCCCCGGCCAGGGCCAGGGCGGCGCCGCCGGCCCATCTCCACATGGCCGGCAGGTCGCGGGTGGTGACGACCGGGTCCGGCGGCAGGCCGTACACCTCCGGCTCGTCGAGCAGCAGGAAGAACGCGCCGGCCCCGCCGACGCCGTCGCCGTCGTCCTCACCGTACAGACGCGCCTCCGTCACGCCCTCCTCGTGGAGTGTGTCCAGCCGGGCCTTGGCGCGTGCGCGCAGCTCGTCGAGCGGGCCGTACTGGATGGAGTCGGTGGGGCAGGCCTTGGCGCAGGCGGGTTCGAGGCCGTCGCCGATCCGGTCGTAGCAGAGCGTGCACTTCCACGCGCGCCCGTCGTCCTCGCGGCGGTCGATGACGCCGTAGGGACAGGCGGACACGCAGTACGCGCAGCCGTTGCAGACGTCGGACTGCACGATGACGGTGGCGAACTCGGTGCGGATGAGCGCACCGGTGGGGCAGACGTCCAGGCAGGCGGCGTGCGTGCAGTGCTTGCACACGTCGGAGGCCATCAGCCAGCGGGTGTCGGCGCCCTCGCCGACCTGATGCGGCCGGGTCTGCTCGACGAACGCGACGTGCCGCCAGGTGCTGGCGCCCAGCGCGCCGGTGTTGTCGTACGACATACCGGTCAGCGCGAACCCGTCGTCGGGGACGGCGTTCCACTCCTTGCAGGCGACCTCGCAGGCCTTGCAGCCGATGCACACCGAGGTGTCGGTGAAGAACCCCCGGCGTTCGGGCGCGTCGGTGTAGCCGGCGTCCTCCGCGACGTCTGGGAGGGGGCCGTACAGGCTGTTGCTCATTCCGTCAGTCCTCCGGGATCCCGGCCATACGGCGGTAGCGCCGCACGAGGGCGCGCAGGGCCGGCCCCTGCGGGCGGCGTCCGGGTCGGATGTCGCAGGTCGCCGCCTTGCTCTCCTGGATGTGGGTGTTCGCGTCCAGCACGATCGGCAGCAGGTCGTTGGCGGAGTCGCCGCGGACGGCGCCGGCCGACCCCCAGTGGTACGGCAGTCCGATCTGGTGGATGACCCGGCCCTGGATCCGCAGCGGCCGGACGCGTTCGGTGACGAGGACCCGCGCCTCGATGGCCGTGCGCGCCGAGATGACGGTCGCCCAGTCGCCGTGGACCAGGCCCCGCTCGGCGGCCAGCTCCGGCGACACCTCGCAGAACATCTCCGGCTGCAGCTCGGACAGGTAGGGCAGGAACCGGCTCATGCCGCCCGCCGTGTGGTGCTCGGTGAGCCGGTAGGTCGTGCAGACGTACGGGTAGACGTCGCTGCCGACGGGGTCGTAGCGGTTCCCCGGACGCTCGTAGGTCTGCCGTACGGGGTTGCCCTGCTGCTTGTACAGCAGGTTCTCCACCGGCGACTCGTGCGGCTCGTAGTGGGCGGGCAGCGGCCCGTCGACCAGCCCGCGCGGCACGAACAGCCAGGCCTTGCCGTCGGTCTGCATGATGAACGGGTCGGCCCCGCCGATGGCGGCCTCGGCCTTCGCGTCCGCCGGCGGTTCGTACGACGGCGGCTTGGTCTTCTCGAAGTCGGGGACGTCGTGGCCGGTCCACTGCTCGCCGTCCCACCAGACGTACGCCTTGCGCTCGCTCCACGGGCGGCCCCGCGGGTCGGCGGAGGCGCGGTTGTACAGGATGCGGCGGTTCGACGGCCAGGCCCAGCCCCACTCGGGCGCCACCCACGACTGCTCCGAACCCGGCTTGCGGCGGGCGGTCTGGTTGACGCCGTCGGTGTAGCAGCCGGAGTAGATCCAGCAGCCGCAGGACGTCGAACCGTCGTCCTTGAGCGCGGTGAACCCGGTCAGGAGGTCGCCGTCGGCGTCGTGGCCGTTGATCTCGCGCAGCACCGCCTCCGCGGACGGGTCGCGCTGCGGCCCCTCCTCGGGGTAGTCCCACGTCAGGTCCAGGATCGGCCGGTCGACCGGATCGGCGGAGCCGGCCAGCCGCTCGCGGATCCGCAGGCCGAGGTGGTAGATGAACCACAGGTCGCTGCGGGCGTCGGCCGGCGGTTCGATCGCCTTGTGGTGCCACTGCAGCAGCCGCTGGGTGTTGGTGAACGTCCCGTCCTTCTCCACGTGGGAGGCGGCGGGCAGGAAGAACACCTCCGTGCCGATCCCCTCGGAGGTCAGCTCACCGGTCTCGATCTCCGGGGAGTCCTTCCAGAACGTCGCGCTCTCGATGAGCTGCAGGTCCCGTACGACGAGCCAGTCCAGCGCGGCCAGCCCCAGGCGCTGCAGCCGGCCGCCCGCCGAGCCGACCGCCGGGTTCTCACCCAGCAGGAAGTAGCCCTTGACCTTCCCCTCGATCTGGTCCATCACGGTGTGGTACGTGCCGTGGTCCCCGGTGAGGCGCGGCAGGTAGTCGAAGCAGAAGTCGTTGTCCGCGGTCGCCGCGTCACCCCACCACGCCTTGAGGAGGCTGACCATGTAGGACCGCTTGCGCCCCCAGAAGCCGGTGTCGCCCGCGGCGCGTTCGAGGTACGTGTCGAGGTCCTCGTGGTGGTGGGCGTACGGCATCGGCAGGTAGCCGGGCAGCAGGTTGAACAGCGTCGGGATGTCCGTGGAGCCCTGGATGCTCGCGTGCCCGCGCAGCGCGAGGATGCCGCCGCCGGGCCGCCCGATGTTGCCCAGCAGGAGCTGCAGGATCGAGGCGGTGCGGATGTACTGCGCGCCGACGGTGTGCTGAGTCCAGCCCACGCTGTAGACCCAGGCGGTGGTCCGGTCCGGCCCGGAGTTCGCCACGATCGCCTCGGCGAGTTCGGCGAAGGCGTCCGGCGCGATGCCGCAGACCTGCTCGACCATCTCCGGGGTGTAGCGCGCGAAGTGCCGCTTCAGCACCTGGTAGACGCAGCGCGGGTGCCGCAGCGTCTCGTCGCGCCGCTCCGCGTGGCCGGTCTGGGACGGCGTGGCCTCGTACGTGGCGCCGGGGCCGTGCTCCTGGGTGATGCGGCCCGACGGCCCGTCCTCGTCGCCCTTCTCCTGCTCGTCGCGCGCACCGGCGGCCGGCGCCTCCTGCTCGCCCCCGGCGTACGCCCAGGTCTCCGGGTCGTACGACGAGGACTCGGCGTCGTAGCCGGAGAACAGCCCGTCGAGGTCCTCGGTGTCCTGGAAGTCGTCGCTCAGGATGACCGAGGCGTTGGTGTAGCGCAGGACGTACTCACGGAAGTCGTGCCCGCCGCTCAGCACATGGTTGATCAGCGCGCCGAGCAGGACGATGTCGCTGCCCGCGCGGATCGGCATGTGCCGGTGCGCCATCGCGCTCGTGCGGGTGAACCGCGGGTCGATGTGGAAGATCCGCGCCCCGCGCGCCTTCGCCTCCATCACCCACTGGAACCCGACCGGGTGGCACTCGGCCATGTTCGAGCCCTGGATGACGATGCAGTCGGAGTTCGCGAGGTCCTGCTGGAACGTCGTCGCGCCGCCACGTCCGAAACTGGTCCCCAGACCGGGGACGGTGGCGGAGTGTCAAATACGGGCCTGGTTCTCGATCTGGATCGCGCCGAGCGCGGTCCAGAGCTTCTTGATGAGGTAGTTCTCCTCGTTGTCGAGGGTGGCGCCGCCGAGGCTCGCGAAGCCCATCGTGCGGCGCACCGGCTTGTCCTCGAAGGTGTCCTGCCAGCCCTCGCGGCGGGCCGCGATGACCCGGTCGGCGATCATGTCCATCGCCTCGTCGAGGTCGAGCGGCTCCCACTCGGTGGCGTACGGCCGGCGGTACAGGACCTTGGTCTGCCGGCTCAGCGAGGTGACGAGCTGCTTGCTGGCCGAGCCCTTGGGGCAGAGCCTGCCGCGGGAGATCGGGGAGTTCGGGTCGCCCTCGATCTGGACGACCTTCTCGTCCTTCACGTAGACCTTCTGCCCGCAGCCGACGGCGCAGTAGGGGCAGATGGAGTCGACGACCCGGTCGGCCCGCTCGGTCCGGGCCCGCAGGCCGTCCGTCCGCGAGGAGCGCGCGGACCGGCCGCGCCCCAGGGGGTCGGTGCCGGTGAGCTGCCGGATCACCGGCCAGGACTCGATGCCCACGCCCGCGCCTCCCCCTTCCCGTGTCGATCTCGTCGTCCAGTGCCCTTTCCGGGCTCTTTATAACACCGTGGGCCGCGGTTTTCTCATCCGACGCGGCGGACCGCGCCCGCTCCGACGAGTAGCACAGGCGGTACGGTCGGATCATGGGCCGAGTGACCGTGCGGCGGCGGATCGCGCACATCGACGAACGCGGACGCCGGGCGAGACCGGACACCCTCGTCGTCGAGGAACCCCTCGAGATCCGCCTGGACGGGCGCCCGCTGTCGGTCACCATGCGGACGCCGGGAAACGACTTCGACCTGGTGACGGGCCTCCTGTACGCCGAAGGCGTCATCCGGGCGCCGGAGGACGTCGCCGCCATGCGCTACTGCGCCGACACCGACACGTTCAACGTCGTCGACGTCGCGCTCGCCGCGGAGGTCGGCCCGCCGGAGGTCTCGGTGGAGCGTTCCTTCTACACGACCAGCGCGTGCGGGGTCTGCGGGAAGACGAGCATCGACGCCCTCCGGCAGCGGGCGCGCTACGACCTGCGGTCCGACACGACCGTCCTCGACCCGGAGGTCCTGGCCGCCCTGCCGGACACGCTCCGCGAGGCGCAGCGGGTCTTCGAGCGGACCGGCGGGCTGCACGCCGCCGGGCTGTTCGACGCGGACGGCACGCTCGTCGCGCTCCGGGAGGACGTCGGACGGCACAACGCGGTCGACAAGGTGGTCGGCCGGGCGCTGAAGGACGGGCGGCTCCCGCTCACCGGTCATGTGCTCCTGGTCAGCGGCCGCGCGTCGTTCGAGCTCACCCAGAAGGCCATGCTGGCGGGCATCCCGGCGCTCGCGGCCGTGTCCGCGCCGTCCTCGCTCGCGGCCGAACTCGCCGAGGAGGCCGGCATGACGCTCATCGGCTTCCTCCGCGGGTCCTCGATGAACGTCTACACGGGGGCCGAGCGGATCAAGGACTGACCGCGGGCCTACGGTAGGCGTCATGTCGGACGACACGCGTACCCGCCGGGTCCACGGCGACGGCGTCGAGCTGGCGGTGTACGAGCGCGGCTCCGGGCCGACGGTGCTGCTCGTGCACGGGTACCCGGACACCCACGCGGTATGGGACGCGGTCGCCGCCCGGCTGGCGGACCGCTTCCACGTCGTGGCGTACGACGTGCGGGGCGCGGGCGCGTCCTCGCGTCCGTCGCGGCGGGAGGCGTACGGGTTCCAGCACCTGGTGGCCGACATGCGCGCCGTGCTCGACGCCGTCTCCCCCAACGCGCCGGTGCACCTGGTCGGCCACGACTGGGGCTCCATCCAGTCGTGGGAGGCGGTCCGGGAGATGCCCGACCGGTTCGCGTCCTTCACCTCCATCTCCGGGCCCTGCCTGGCGCACGCCTCGCACTGGTTCCGGACGCGCCCGCGGCGGCCGTCCGGCGTGCCGGTCGTCGCGCGGCAGTTGGCGCGGTCCTGGTATCTCGCGGCCTTCCAGGTGCCGGTCGTGCCGGAGCTGGTCTGGAGGCGCGGGCTGGCCGGCCGGTGGGGCCGGCGCCTGGAGCGGCTCGAAGGCGTGCCGGCCGGCGACGGGCACCCCGCGCCGACGCTCCTCCAGGACGCCGTGGCCGGGCTGAACCTCTACCGGGCGAACATGCTCGGCGGGACCCGCAGCGCGCGCCGGACCGGCGTCTCCCTGAAGGTGACCGTGCCGACGCAGGTCATCGTGCCGACGAAGGACACGTACGCCACCGCGGCGCTGACGGCCGAGGCGCCGCGCCCGTTCACCGGGCGCCTGCGCGTACGGCCCGTCGCCACGTCGCACTGGGGGCTCCTCACCCGGCCGGCGGAGTTCGCGCGGCTCATCGCCGAGCACGCCGAGCAGGCCTCCGCCGCCTGAAGCCGCGCACGTGAGCTCGGGAGGCACTGGCGGCGTGCTCCGTGAACGGGCCGTACCCGAGCCGAGCGCTCCGGGCATCCGGCGCGCGGTCCAGGGGGTGCTAGACGAAGGCGGGAGGAGGCGGCTGGGCGCCGACGGCCTCCCGTGCGGCCGCGGCGAGCCGGGAGACGGCGTCGCGCAGCACCTCCGGCGGGAGCACGTAGGGCACGCGGAGGTGGTCGTCCAGGACGCCGTCCACGCCGAAGGCCGTCCCCGGCACGGCGTGCAGGCCGTAGCGGGCCGCCGCCGTCGCGAGCGCCGTGCTCGACGTCCCCGGCAGCCGGGCCCACAGTGACAGCCCGCCCGGCGGGACGGTGAACGTCCAGTCGGGGCACTCGCGGCGCAGGGCCTCGACGAGGACCGCGCGGCGCTCCCGCAGCATCGCGCGCCGCTCGTCGGCCACCGCGTCGATGCGGCCGAGCAACCGGGCCACGATGAGCTGCTCGAGCACCGGGCTGGCCAGGTCGACGGTGTCGCGGGCCTCGGCCAGCCTGCGGACGAGCGCCTGCGTCGCCCGGATCCAGCCGATGCGCAGGCCGCCCCACAGCACCTTGGACGCCGACCCGATGCTGATCACGCGTCCGTCGGTGTCGTGGGCGGCCAGCGGACGCGGCCGCGCGACGTCGTCCACGGCGAGCTCGGCGAAGGTCTCGTCGCCGACGACGTACGCTCCGGTGGCCCGTGCGGCCGAGACGAGCGCGGCGCGGACCTGATCGTCCATCAGCAGGCCGGTGGGGTTCTGGAAGTCCGGGATGAGGTACGCCAGCCGGGCGGCGGACTGCCGCAGGCCGCTCGTGATGAGTTCGGGATCCCAGCCGGCGTTGACGCCCGCGGGCACCAGGCGCGCTCCCGCGCGGCGCAGCGCGTCGAGGGCGTGCGGGTAGGTCGGCGACTCGACGAGCACGGAGTCCCCGGGACGGACGAGCGCCTGAAGCACGAGGCACAGCCCGTGCTGGGCACCGGTCGTGACCAGGATCTGCTCCGGCAGCGTCGGCGCGCCGCGCGCGGTGTAGCGGGCGGCGACGGCCTCGCGCAGCGGCGCCAGCCCGAGCGGCTCGTAGCCGGGACCGCACGCGTAGGGCGGAAGCTCGGCCACGGCGGCGGCGACGTCGTCCTCGAAACCACGGGGAGCGGACGGCGTGACGCAGGCCAGGTCGATGAGCGAGCGGTCCTCGGCGAGCCGTTGCCGGGCCGCCCTCGGGCTGCCGGCGGGCAGTGCGGTCCAGCTGCCCGCCCCCTGACGGCTCTGGACGTACCCCTCGGCGCGCAGGGCGTCGTACGCGGAGGTCACCGTCGTCCGGCTCAGTCCCAGCGCGGCCGCGAGATCGCGCTCGGCGGGCAGCCGCGTGCGCAGCGGGAGCCGGCCGTCGAGGACGAGGGCCCGCATGCTCCGGGCCACCGCCGCGTACCGGGGACGGCTCTGCGGCGTGCCACCGAGCAGCCGGGCGAGGCTCGTGGCATTGATCACTCGCGACGTCATATGGCCACTTTTCCTGATTGGCCATTAATCTGCAAGCCACTTCCATGGGTGAATGAGCCACGTCCGAGAGCCGGGCGCCGACCCATCGGCGTTCCTGCTGGAAGCAGTCACACGTGAGCGGAGAAGACCGGTGATGGTCCGCCGATTGGCCCAGTTGTACGTTGGATTGGCCCTCTACGGGCTGGGGATCGCCCTGCAGGTGGCCTCCGGGCTCGGCAACGACCCGTGGGACACCCTCCACCAGGGGCTCGCCCGCCAGACCGGCCTGTCCATCGGCACCTGGATCATCATCGCCGCCGTGGCCGTGATGGCCCTGTGGATCCCGCTCCGCCAGCGGCCCGGCATCGGAACGATCAGCAACGCCGTCCTCGTCGGCGCGTTCGCCGACCTCTTCCTCTGGGCGCTCCCCCACCCCGGGACGGTCGTCGCGCAGTGGGGCTACCTCGTCGCGGCGATCCTCATCGGCGGGTTCGCCACGGGGTGCTACATCGGGGCCGGCCTGGGACCGGGACCGCGGGACGGCCTGACCACCGGCCTGGCGGCCCGCGGCCACTCCATCCGCGTCGTCCGCACCGGCATCGAGCTGACGGTGCTCGCCGTCGGCTGGCTGCTGGGCGGCACCGTGGGCATCGGCACACTGCTCTACGCGGTCGCGATCGGCCCGCTCACGCACGTCTTCATCCCGAGGCTGGAGATCAGGAAGGCGCCGCGCGAGGAGACGCCCCGCGCGGCGGCGCGGCAACGGCCGGAGGGCGAGGGCGGAACCCCCGTCCCGGCCGCCGCGGTGCCCGCCGAATGCGGCGACGCCCGCTAGGGCCTGTCAGGCGCCCGCCGTCCCGGTCGGCCCGGTGCCGGCCGGGCCGGCCCCGGAGCCCGGATCGAGCCGGCGACCGACCTGTTCGGCCGCCCGGCGCGCCGCCGACAGCGGCGTCGCGACGTCCTCCAGCGAGGCGCGCTCCGCCCGGACGCCGTAGACCGCCTCGACCACTCCGGCGACGAGCATGATCCCCGCCGCGATCAGGTAGGCGACGAACAGCCGTCCGGGATCCGGGTGGTCCTGGTCCCCGATCAGCGCCCCGAAGATCGTCGGGCCGAGGGCGCCGAACACCTGGGCGATCGCGAAGAAGAGCGCGATCGCCTGGGCCCGAAGCTCCAGCGGGAAGATCTCGCTGACGGTCAGGTAGCCGGAGCTGGCCGCCGCCGAGGCGATGAAGAAGATCACCGACCAGAGGATCGTCTGGGTCAGGGCGGACAGCTCGCCGAGCTTGAACAGGTAGCCGCTGACCGCGAGCAGTGTGCCGGACAACAGGTAGGTCCCGGCGATCATCCGCTTGCGGCCGATGGTGTCGAACAGCGGCCCCAGGAGCAGCGGGCCGAGCAGATTCCCGGCCGCGAAGGCGAAGAAGTACTTCGGCACGTCGTGGTCGGCCACCCCATAGAAGTGGCTCAACACCAGGCCGTACGTGAAGAAGATCGCGTTGTAGAGGAACGACTGACTGATCATCAGCGTGGCGCCGAGCAGCGACCGCGACGGGTACTCCCGGAAGAGCGTGCGCCCGACGGTCAGGAACGACACGGACTCGTGCGGGTGGACGTCGAGGTACCGGCTCTCGTCGACGGGCGGCAGCCGGTGACCGGACGCCTCCACCTCGCGTTCGATGTACGCGACCGTCTCCTCCGCCTCCTCGGCGCGCCCGTGCATGAGCTGCCAGCGGGGGCTCTCCGGCAGCGTTCTGCGCAGCGTCCAGATCGCCACACCGATCACCGGGCCGATCAGGAAGCCGATCCGCCAGCCGAGGTTCTGGGGCAGCAGGCTCGGGTTGAGCAGGACGTACTCGCCCAGGGACGCGAGGATCGCACCGAACCAGTAGGTGCCGCTGACGGCCAGGTCGACCCGGCCCCGGTACCGGGCGGGGATCAGCTCGTCGATCGCCGAGTGGATCGCGGCGTACTCCCCGCCGATGCCCATCCCGGCGATGAACCGGAACAGCAGGAAGATCCCGTAGTTGAACGACAGGGCGGTCAGGGCGTTGGCCGCCAGGTACAGCCCGAGCGTGGCGATGAACAGTTTGCGGCGGCCGAGCCGGTCGGACAACCGGCCGAAGATCAGCGCGCCCGCGACCTCGCCGAGCAGGTAGACCGTCGCGGCGAAGCCGACGGCCCGGGAGCTCAGCCCGAGCGTGCCGTGATGCTGCAGGACCGGCCCCACGATGCTGGCGATCTGGATCTCCAGGCCGTCCAGCACCCAGGCGACACCGAGCGCCACGATCATCCGGGTATGGAACCGCGACCAGGGCAGTCGGTCGATCCGGGCGGGTACCAGACTGCGAACGACGTCCGGCGGAGAGGCCGGGTCACCGGTCTCGTGCATGTCATCTCCTTGGTCCACGCGCCCTCGCGAGGGACAGGAGAGACGTAACCGAGCGATCGAGCGGTAAACAACGATGTCATACGTCCTGCGGTCACGTCGGACTCGTGCCGCGCTACGGTACGACGAACATCCGCGACGGGAGGGGGCGGCGTTGCCCGGGCGAATCGAGGACTACGCACTCATCGGCGACCTGTTCAGTTGCGCGCTCGTGGGGGTGGACGGCTCCATCGACTGGCTGTGCCTGCCCCGGTTCGACTCCCCCGCCTGCTTCGCCGGGCTGCTCGGCACGCCCGACAACGGCCGCTGGCAGATCGCCCCGGTCTCCGGCGGCCGGGCGACCCGGCGCCGCTACCGCGGCGACACGATGATCCTGGAGACCGAGTGGGACACCCCGGAGGGCACCGTCCGCGTCATCGACTTCATGCCGGAACGCGGCGAGGCGGCCGACGTCGTCCGCATCATCGAGGGCGTGTCCGGCCGGGTGCCCATGCGCCTCGACCTGCGGCTCCGCTTCGACTATGGCCGGGTCGTCCCCTGGATGCGCCGCATCGGCGACCACCTCACCGCCACCGCCGGGCCCGACTCGGTCTGGCTACGCAGCCCGATCGAACTGGAGGGCCGCGACTTCGCCCACCGCGCGACGTTCGTGGTGTGCGAGGGCGACTCGCTGCCGTTCGTCTGCACCTGGCACCCCTCGCACCTGCCCGCCCCGCGTGACGTCGACCCGTACGAGGCCCTCGACGGCACCGAGCGGTTCTGGACCGAGTGGGCGCGGCACTGCACCTACGACGGCCGGTACCGCGACGCGGTCGTCCGCTCGCTGGCCACGCTGAAGGCCCTGACCTACGAGCCGACCGGCGGCATCGTCGCCGCCGCGACCACCTCGCTGCCCGAGGACGTCGGCGGCGTGCGCAACTGGGACTACCGCTTCTGCTGGCTGCGCGACGCGACGATGACGCTGGAGGCCCTGCTGCGCAGCGGCTACCGCGACGAGGCCAAGGCCTGGCGGTCCTGGCTGATGCGCGCCGCGGCCGGCACCCCCGAGGATCTGCAGATCATGTACGGCGTCGCGGGCGAGCGCCGGCTGGAGGAGTACGAGCTGCCGTGGCTGCCGGGGTATGAGGACTCCCGTCCGGTCCGCGTCGGCAACTCGGCGTCCAAGCAGTTGCAGCTCGACGTCTTCGGCGAGGTCGCCGACTCGCTGTTCCTCGCGCTGAACACCGGCATCCAGCCCGAGCGGCACGCCTGGTCGCTGCAGCGCGCGCTGACGGGCTTCCTCGAGGAGCACTGGGGCGACCCGGACGAGGGACTGTGGGAGATCCGCGGTCCCCGCCGGCACTTCGTCCACTCGAAGGTCATGACGTGGGTGGCGGTCGACCGCGCCGTACGCATGATCGAGACATTCGACCGGCAGGGCCCGCTCGACCAGTGGCGGGCGCTGCGCGACGAGATCCACCGTGAGGTGTGCGCCAAGGGGTTCGACTCCGACCGGGGGACGTTCACCCAGTCGTACGGGTCCAGGGAGCTCGACGCCGCACTGCTGCTCATCCCCCGCGTCGGCTTCCTGCCCCCCGACGACCCGCGCGTCGTCGGCACGGTCGAGGCGATCCAGCGGGAGCTCACCGTGGACGGCTTCGTCCAGCGGTACGAGACCGGCGAACAGGAGGCCGGGGTCGACGGCCTGCCGGGCCGCGAGGGCGCGTTCCTCGCCTGCAGCTTCTGGCTGGCCGGCGCGCTCCAGCAGATCGGCCGGGTCGACGAGGCCCGCGAGCTGTTCGAGCGGCTGCTGGACCTGCGCAACGACGTCGGCCTGCTGGCCGAGGAGTACGACCCGCGGCTGCGCCGCCAGGTCGGCAACTTCCCGCAGGCGTTCAGCCACGTGCCCCTCGTCCTCACCGCCTACGACCTGGAGGGCCACGACGGCGTCCGCCGTGGAACGGCAACGGCCTGAGGTCGTCCCGATCCGGTGATTCTTGGTGTTCGGCTGAGGTCGGTCTCGGGGCCGGCCTTGATGGTGGGTCGTGGTGCGGCGACATGAGTCAACCGATGCGGCCTGGCAGCGGATCGGGCCGGCGCATCAGCACGCCGCCGGAGCCCGCAAAGGGGATGAGGCAGGGACGAGTCGGGACACGCCAGGCGCTCGGGCGGTCCCGGGGCGGGCTGGCGACCAAGGTCCACCTAGCCGCGGTCTGCCGCTGTCGTTCGTGGTCACGCCCGGCAACGTCGAGGCCTGCTCCCGTCTGGTGCGGGTCGTCGAGGCCATCCGCATCGCCCGGCCCGGCGCGGGCCGGCCACGCACCCGTCCGGCGCACCTGATCGCCGGCAAGGGCAACTCCAGCGATCACCTTGGTCTCCGCACTGCCATGGATCACGTGGTGGTCGATCTGTGACGGCGCGGCAAGGGGTGCGTGCGGCACCTGCCGGTCCGCCCGCTGGGTGGGGCGTCGTTTCTGGTGGTGTCTCCTCAGCGGAGACAATTCTCCTGTGGGTAGACGCCGGTGGAAGAGGCCGGGCGACCCTGGTGTGCGATCTGTGGAGATTGCCCGTTCTTCTCCTCGGGATGGTCGTGCGGGGCCGTACCGGCTGCTCGGCGAAAGCCTCGCCCGTGGTGGCCGCGCGCCTGGGCGGGTGGGCGCCGGGCAGGTCTGAGCGGCGTCAGTCGCCGCCGTCGATGAAGCCGGATATAGCGGCAGCGACGGCTTCGGGCTGCTCATCGGGGATGAAGTGCCCGGCGTCGGGCACGACGACTCCGGTGGCGTTGTCGGCCCACGGGCTGATGGAGGCCGCCATGTCCGGAATGGAGCCGTGGCTGCTGGAGATTCCGAGGACGGGCACGGTCAGGTGCTGCCGCCTGAGTGCCTGGTGGTTCTTGCGCGCCGACTCGGCGGCGTCTCGGTAGTAGGCGAGGGAGGCGCGGAGGCCGCCGTCGGCGGCGAGGGCCGCTGCGTAGTGGTCGAGGTCGGCGTCGTCGAACGTGCCGGGAGCGAGGGACTTCACCTTCAGGAACCAGTTGGCGTACTCCCGTTCGCGGCCGGCAATCAGGGTCTCGGGCAGGTCGGGCACAAGGTGGAACGCGAAATGCCAGGTCTTCCACGCCCGGGCCGGGTCGGTGGGAATCGCTTCCGGCAGAGTGATGCCGGGGATTCCGGCGTCGAGCAGGGCGACTCCGTGCAGCTGGCTCTCGTAGTTGAGGGCGAGGGAGAAGGCGACCCAGGCGCCGATGTCATGGGCGGCCAGCCAGTAGGTCGGCACTCCGAGAGCGTTCACGGCGGCGTGGACGTGCGCGGCGACCGTATGGGTGTCGTAGCCGCACTCCGGGCGCTCGGAGTGGCCCTGGCCCGGCAGGTCGATCGCGATGACGCGGAACCGGCCGGCGAGGCTGGGCATGACCTTTCGCCAGGCCCACCAGGTTTGCGGGAATCCGGCGAGCAGGACAACGGCCGGACCGGAAGCCTGGCCGCCTTCGACGGCATGAAGGCGGATGCCGGCTGCGTCGACCCAGCGGTGGGTGAACCCGTCCAGGTCGTGCAGGGGCAGGCCGCGGACAGGGTTGGCTTCGGGGACATGCTGAGTGGTGGGCGCAGGGTCAGTCACGGGAATCCTCCGAAGGCGGGCGATGAAGACAGGCGCGGAGTGGATCCAGAGCGCCTCCTCGATGACGATCATTCCGATGGCCAGCAGGGCTGTCCCGGTCCTACGTCGGTGGTGTGCTTGCCGCGCTGTCGCGAGGTGTGGGGGACGCCCGGCCATGACCATGCTCGGAGGCTAGCACATCTTGAACTGATTGGTTCAAGATAGAATGGTGCGCAGCATGGCCCGAGACATCGACACACCGGCAAGGAAGTGCCACGTGGCAGGCAAGAAGCAGTTCGACATGGACACGGCGCTTGACGCCGCGATGATCCAGTTTTGGCGCGCCGGCTACGCCGACACCTCAGTCGACGATCTGTCCCGGGCGACCGGCCTGAACCGCAGCTCCATCTACTCCTCGCTCGGCGACAAGGACACGCTCTTCCTGCGCTGCCTGGCTCGCTACACCGCGCGCTACGGCGACAAGTACGACGCCGCCCTGTCGTGTGCAGCCTCGGAACCGCTTGCGGCTGTTCGCGCGTTCTTCGACGTCACCCTCGAGCGCATCGCCGATCCCGAACTGCCAGATGGATGCCTGGTCGCCCAGTCGGCCATGGCGATCCCGGTGCTGAGCCCGAGCGTCGCGGCGCACGCGAAGGAGGCGCTCGGCTTCCAGCGCCTGCGCCTGCGCGCCGCGCTGAAGGCCGGGCGATTGACCGACCAGGACGCCGATGCCTTCGCTGAACACGCGGCGGCCGTCAACCAGTCTCTCGCCGTCATGAGCAGAGCCGGGGCGAGCCCGGCGCAGCTCCTGGCCATAGTGCGCGTGACCGTTGACGCGCTCTCGCAAGCGTTGCACGCGCGCGACTAGGCGCTCAGGAACCCCGCGCTGACGGACTGCGGTGGCGTGGGGATCAGGGGAGGGTGTCGAGGAAGTGCATGAAGTCGGCGGGCAGCACCAGGCGGCCGCCGATCGTGCGGGACTCCAGGAGGGTGAGGGTGCCGTTCCGAATCCAGAACAGCTCCGGGGTGAGCGAGCCGGGGCCCTCGTCGTAGGCGTTCCTGGCGAAGGCGTGCAGGCGCTCAGCCGTGATCATCGCGGTGTTCTTGCGAATGGCGCAGGCGGCGATCGCGCTCCGGGTGGGGGCGACGGCCAGCGCGCCGTACGGTCCCGGGTCGAGGTAGGAGTCCAGCCACAGCAGGTGCGTCGCGGCGTAGAACGTCTGTCCCTCCAGCACGCGGATGCCGGTGTCGTCGATGACGTCGCACTCCAGCGGGCCGTCGGCGCGCACGCCCTCGCGGCCGACGGCGAACAGCTCGTCGGCCGTCACCGGCCACGTCATGGCGTCGTCGGTGACGATCGTGCGCACGGTCGTGGGAGTATCGGCGACGATCGCCTCGATGAGCCCGGGCGCGAACGGCCGGCAGATGAGGCGTCCGGTGCGGGCCTCGGCCGGGTAGACGCGGGCCCGCAGGAGGCCGCGCACCAGCGCGAAGTCGCGCAGGTCGAGCGGCTCCTCGATGGCGGTGATGATGGTGCCGACGTGGTCGGCGACCAGTGCGGGCCAGTCGTCGCGCGGCACCTGGCGGGCCAGCTGGCGCAGGTTGCGCATGCCGATGTGGAGACGCTGCGGGCCGTCGAGGAGCATCGCGTCGTTCTGGACGGGACGGCAGCCGTACCCGTGGCTCTCGGCCACCAGCACGACGAGCGAGTCGAGGGCCCGGTCGTCTCCACCGGCCGGTGCGGGCCGATGGTCGCGGCGTTCGTACGTCGTCATGGTGTCTCCCCCGCGAAGGCGCCCGGAGGTCCGGACCGCCGTCCCCGGGCGTCCGGCACGCCCGGATGAAGTACGAGCGCGTCCGCGTCGAGCAGGACCGGAGCGCCCAGCCGGATGGTGAGCTGGCGGGGGCCGTGCCCGACCGGCACCCCCGCGAGGATCGGCACGCCGAGCGGGCCGAGACGGTCGGCGAACACCGCGTCGAGGTCGCCACAGCCGGTCCAGGTGCCGAGCACGATGCCCGCGACGCCGTCGAACCAGCCCGCCTGGCGTAGTTGGGTGAGCATGCGGTCGACGCGGTAGGGCGCCTCGCCGACGTCCTCGAGGAAGGCGATGCGGCCGGCGGCCGGCTCCGGGGCGTACGGCGTGCCGAGCAGGGAGGTCAGGAGAGCGAGGTTGCCGCCGGTCAGAGGGCCGGTCGCGCGGCCCGGGCGCAGCGCGCGCGTGCCGGTGACGGGCGCGCCGCGGTCGAACAGGGCGGCTCGCAGGTGGTCGACCGCCTCCGGCTCGCCGTCGGCGATGAGGGAGGCGACCATCGGCCCGAACGAGGTGGTCACCCCGAGTCGTCGTCCGAACGCCACGTGCAGGGCGGTGATGTCGCTGGACCCGTGCAGGGGCTTCGGTGTCGCGCGGCCGAGCGCGGTCCAGTCGAGGTGGTCGAGGAGCCGCGCGGCGCCATACCCGCCGCGGGCGCACAGGACCGCCGCGATCTCCGGGTCGCACCAGGCCGCCTGCAGGTCGGCCGCGCGGTCGGCGTCGGCGCCGGCGAGGTGGGGCAGGGTCGGAGCGATGTCGAGGGCGTGCCGCCCGAACGTCACCTCGAGGCCGAGGCTCCGCAGCACCGTGGCACCGCGCTCGAGACGGCCGGGGTCGACCGGCCCGCTGGGGGCGATGACGGCGACTCGATCCCCGGCGTGCAGTGACGATGGCTGACCGCCCCCGGGGTCGCGCATCCGCCCCTCCTTGTTATGTGCTGCGTCAGAGCATGGCACCAACAACCCCCGCAGCGGAAGAGGTCAGGTGTCGCGTGACCGAGCCTCCGGTGTCAGCTCGCCCCTGACACCCTGCGGTCAGAACGTCCCCGATCGGCTCGCGGATCACGCGGCAAGGGAGATCATACGGTCTTTGCCGTTCCTTAACGATCCGAAACGCCTCGGTCACTCGGCGGCCCGCCCGAGATCGGCTCCGGCGATGACCTGGGCGGCGCGCGGCGCCGTCCGGACACCCCCTAGCGTGATCGGCGAGTTGTTCGGACCTGAACGAGGAGTGTGTCATGACGCGGACGGCCGTGGTGACCGGCGGCGGGACCGGCATCGGCCGGGCGATCGCGGAGGCGTTGATCGCCCAGAACGTCGACGTGACCATCACCGGCCGCCGGAAGGAGGTGCTCGAGGAGACCGCCGCCGCGATCGGGGCGCGGGCCGTGGCGTTCGACGCCGCCGATCCGGTCGCGGTCGAGGAAGCGCTCCCGGCGCTGCCCGAGCGGGTCGACGTGCTGGTGAACAACGCCGGCGGCAACGCCACGCGCCGTCTTTCCCCGCCGGCCGACGGCGACCTGGCGGGCCTGCGCGAACTGTGGCTCGCGCAGTACGACCAGAACGTCGTCAGCGCGGTCCTGGTGACGACGGCGTTGACGCCGCGCCTGGCCGCGAACGGCAGGGTCGTCCTGGTCGGGTCGATCGCGGGCGCGCGCGGCGGCGGCGCACGTGGCAACGGGTCGTACGGCGCCGCCAAGGCGGCGGTGCACAACCTGGCCGCCGACCTCGGAGCGCGGCTCGGCCCGCGGGGCATCACCGTGAACACCGTGGCGCCCGGCCTGGTCGAGGACACCGAGTTCTTCAACGGCACGCTGTCGGAGGAGCGGCGCGCGCGATCGAGCTCCGAGACGTTCACCGGGCGGGTCGCCACGCCCGCCGAGGTCGCGGTGGCCGTGGCCTTCCTGGCGTCCCCTGCGGCGGGGCACATCACCGGCCAGGTGATCCACGTCAACGGGGGCGCGTTCCCGGGCCGCTGACCTGCTCGGCCGTCCGACGCGGCGATGATGCATCATCGGGGGATGCGATTCTCCGGGCGTTCGGTGGTGGTGACCGGCGGCGGCGCCGGGATCGGGCGGGCGATCGCCCTGCGGTTCGGGGCGGAGGGCGCCCGGGTCGTCGTCGCCGACCTGGACGCCGCGAGCGCCGGGCGTACGGCCGGTGAGATCCCCTGCGCTCGCGCGGTCGCCGTCGACGTGACCGACGGCGCCGGCGTCCGGGCGGCGCTGGCGGACCTGCCCGTCGACGTCCTGGTGAACAACGCCGGCGGCGCGGTCGACGCGGCGTTCGAGGAACTGTCCGAGGACGCCTGGGACCGGGACGTCGATCTGTGCCTGAAGGGAACGTTCCTGTGCACCCAGGCCGTCCTGCCGGCGATGCTGCGGCGGGGTGGGGGCGTCATCGTCAACGTGGCCTCGGTGAACGGCATCACCCATCTCGGAAACGAGGCCTACAGCGCGGCCAAGGCGGGCGTCCTCAGCCTCACGCGCAGCGTCGCGGTGCGCTACGGCCCGGCCGGGATCCGCTGCAACGCCGTCGCACCGGGCACGATCCGCACCAGCGCGTGGGACGAGCGCGAGAGCCACCGCCCGGGCGTCCTGGACCGCGTCGCCGGCTGGTATCCGCTGCGCCGCGTCGGCACTCCGGACGACGTCGCAGCCGCGGTGGCCTTCCTGGCCTCCGACGAGGCCGCGTGGATCAGCGGGACGACGCTGCCCGTGGACGGCGGGCTGCTGGCGGGCAACCAGCGCATGACCGACGACATCGTGGGCGACTGAGCCGCCGGTGTCCTGATCACGGCACGGGACGACCCGGACCGTCGTCCCACCGGCCCCGGTCCGGTCCCGGGCACGGCGGCGTTCCACAATCGAAGGAAGAGCCCGCACGCGGGCGGCGTGGGCCACGGGCCGCGGCCGCTCGCCGGGCCGAGGAGGCGGGCTCCGCACTCGAACCGGGGGACGTGATGGAACACCCGGACCGGCCGCTGACCCGGCGGGAGGCCCTCCGCGCCGGCCTGACCGTCGCGGCGCTCGCGCCGGCGCCCGCCGCCCTCGCGCGCCCGTGGACCGGTCTGACGCCGGAGCAGCAGGCCGGGCAGTGTGTGATCTTCTCCTACTCCGGCTCCACCGTGCCGCCCGCGCTGCTGGCGCAGATCGAGGCCGGGACCGCGGCGGGCGTCATCTTCTTCGCGGACAACGTCACGAGCCTGGACCAGATCGCCGCGGCGACCCGCCGGCTGGAGGTCGCGCGGAAGGCGGGTCCGGTGCCGGCTCCGCTGTTGCTGATGACCGACCAGGAGGGCGGCAGGGTACGACGGCTCCCGGGCGGCCCCGTCGGCTCGCAGAAGGAGATCGGTCAGGCGTCCGATCCCGCCGCGGCGGCGGCTCGGGCCGGCACGGAGGCCGGACGGCTGCTCACGGGCGTCGGGATGAACGTCAACCTCGCGCCGGTCCTCGACGTCCATCGCACGGAAGGCGACTTCGCCGACCGGCTCGGCCGCTCGTACAGCACGGATCCGGCCGTCTGCGGCCGGCTGGGCGCCGCCTTCGTCACGGCGCAGCAGCGGGCCGGGGTCGCGGCGACCGTCAAGCACTTCCCGGGGCTCGGCGCGGCCGGTCCGGACGAGAACACCGACCTGCGGCCCGTCACGTTGCGGTCCCCCTGTCGGTCCTGCGGAGCGTCGACGAACCCCCGTACGCTCCGGCGATCGCGGCCGGCGTTCGGCTCGTGATGCCGTCCTGGGCGGTCTATCCGGCGCTGGACCCGGCGCGGCCGGCGGGCCTGTCCCCGGTCGTCCTCGGGTCGCTCCGCGGCCGGCTCGGGTTCCGGGGCGTGACCGTGAGCGACGCGATCAACGCCGGGGGGCTGGAGGGGTTCGGCACGTACGCGGAGCGAGCGGTCGCGGCGGCGCGGGCCGGGATGGACCTCATCCTCGTCTGCTCCCAGCGGGTCGCCGACGGGCAGGCGGTCGTCTCCGGCCTGGCCGCTGCCCTGCGGAGCGGACGACTGGACCGGCGCGCCTTCGACGCCGCGCGGACCCGGGTCTCCGATCTTCGCCACAGGTCCGGCTGAATTCCCGCGTTCGCCCCTCCGCGCCTGCGGCAGAATCCGGTTTTCTGGCACTAACATCCGATGTGTCCGTCAACCGGTCGTGGGCACGGCCGACGCATCCGGGGAGAGGCTCCATGAGTGGCGATCAGGGCGAAGTCGACCTGACGAGAGTGGCAGACTTATGGGACCCATGCGCACGACGTCCCCCCACATCCTGGTGGTCAATGGCACCAAGGTCCGTCGCCCGGTCTTCCTCCTGGGCGCACCCCACTCGGGAACGGACCTCCTCGCCCGCGCGCTCAGACGCTCGGGCGCGTTCCACGTCACGATGGGACGCCCCGGGGTGGTCCGCACGGTGTACGCCTTCGCCCGGCGACCCTCGATCGCCAATGAGCGAGGGCAGGGCGCGGCGCGCGTCCTGCGTGACGCGTACGCCCACACCTGGCAGGTGACGCGCGAGGGCTGCGGCGAGTGCCCGGCGGACTGCCGCGGACTGGGCCGGATCGGGGCCGACGGCACCTGCGCGGATCCGCGCGGCGTCCAGCGGTTCGCCGACGCCACCCCGGACCTGATCTACAGCACGGACGTGATCCTGGACGCCTTCCCGGACGCGCAGCTCATCCAGATCATCCGGGACGGCCGGGACGTCGTCGCCGGAATGCTCACCGACGAGCGCTGCCTGGCCTGGTTCCGGCCCGGGTTCGCCAACCTCGACGAGGTCTTCCCGAACCCCTTCTTCGGGGTCGAGGACGTCACCGAGCGCGCCCGCTGGCCACAGGCCGGGGTCGCGGTCAAGTGCGCGCTGCGCTGGCGGGGGTCGATCCGGCTCAGTGCCCGGCTCCGGGCGCAGACGCCCGAGGAGCAGTTGCTCACGGTCCGGTACGAGGAGCTCGTGGCCCGGCCCCGCGAGGTCGTCTCCGCCCTGTCCGACTACCTAGGCCAGCGGGTCTCCCGCACCGCGCTGTACGGCCTCCACGACGGAGGCGTCGGCCGGTGGCAGGAGGGGCTGACGCCCAAGCAGGTCACCCAGGTGGAGAAGATCGCCGGGGCCGAGCTGACCCGCCTCGGCTACCGGCTCAGCGACCGGGGATAGCCGTCGGCGGGCTCCCGCGTTCGGCGTACCGCCAGCCGATCGCCAGTCCGGCCGCACCGCACCCGACGAGAAGAGCGGTGATCCGCCGCATCCCGCGCCTGTTCTTCACCATCCCACTCACTCCGCAGTGACGATTCGCCGCCTGCTCCCACACTGTCCCGAGCGCGCGACGGCGGCGTTGCGATGAGAATGCGCTCAGGTGAAGCCCCGCGGACGGTCCGCGGGGCCGGCCGCGCCGAACGGGCGCCGGCACGTCGGCGTCCCCCGACGTCGGCGTTCCGGGGCGCCGGCGCGTCGGCGTTTCGGGGCGCCGGCCCGGAACGCCGGAGCCGGCTCAGTCCTCGTTGTCGTCGTCGGGGGCGTCGGTGGGCCCGCGCAGGACGGCGTCGTGCGATCGGTCGAAGTCCTCGCCGGATCCCTGCACGCAGCGCACGGCGACGCCGTGGCCGGGTTCGCGGACGGTGGCGCATCCGTTCGCCGGCAGCGGGGGCGGCCGCCGTCCCCCTCTCCGGGGCTCCGGGACGTCGCGAACGACCCCCGCCCTGATCCCCGCGATCGACGGCCGGTGGTGCCGGCCCTCGCGGAGCGGCCGGTGGTGGGCGGACCCGGCCCGGGCGGTCTGATGATGGGAGACGTTCACGTCCCGGTCCACCGGCTCGACTCTCTGGCGGCAGCCGGTCATCGCCAGCGCGGCTCCTAAGACCGCGCCCACCATGGCGTGCGAACGTCTCATCTCGTCTCCCCCGATCCGCGTCCCGCTCAGGGACTGAAGTAGTGCTGCATCCGGGTGACCCGGCCCCGGCCGTCGAACCACAGCTCGAACATGTGCGACCGGTCCAGCAGCGGGTGGAGCCGCGCCTGCAGCTTGACGAGCAGCGCGCGGAACTCCTCCGGAGTGAGCCGGACGCCGCGTACCCAGTCGGTGACGCCGTCGTTGGCGATCGGGGCGGACGCCCGGATCACCGCCCCGGGCGCCAGCCGCAGCGGGACGTAACGCCCCACGTCCGCCGGGCGCACCGTCTCCGGCCCGCCGGGCTGGACCTTGCGGGCCGGCGCGAACAGCACGACCTCCGCCGTCGGGCCGACCATGACCAGGCCGAAGACGCGAGAGCGGTCGGCGTACGACGCGCCCGGCCCGCCCGGGTCCGGACCCGCCGACGGGGCGTCGGGGCCCGGCGGGTCGGTCCTCGCGCCGGTCAGCAGCAGAGCCCCGGCGCAGGCGATCAACGCGACGATGGTCACCCAGCGTGCCCGCTTGGTATACGGAAAGCTCACGCCGAGGATCTACCCTCGTCGCCACCGGCTCATTCCTGTGCGCTGACCGAGCGCCGACAAATCACCGCAAAGGACAAAAAGCCTATTCCACCCCGCTGCCCGAAACGGAGCCGATCGTCTGCGTCATGACCGGTCGGCACCCTGCTCATCAGGGGTGTTATCCGAATCCCGCGAGCGGGCGTCCGGTGCCGGGCGTTCGAGCTCTTCGGCGGCGATACGGCCGACCTCGCGGAACAGCTCGCTGCTCGGCCAGATCTCACGCGGCGGCGGGATATGGGTACGGGCGCGGTCACCCGGCATCGCCATCGACCGTTCCCTTCACTCGTGGACGGATGCTCGCTGAGTCCGTCTACCCGCGAACGGGCGTTGTACGCGGGACGGGCCGCCTCCCGGCGGCCGGCGCGGCGCCCCAGAGGGCCGCGCCGGCCGCCGTGAGAGGCTCAGTGCACCGCGTCGGGCACGTCCTGCCGGGCGAACTGCGTGTGGTACAGCTCGCTGTACAGCCCGCCCCCGGCGAGCAACTCGTCATGCCGGCCCCGCTCGGCCACACGGCCGTCCTCGATCACGAGGATCTGGTCGGCCTCGCGGATCGTCGACAGCCGGTGGGCGATGACGATCGACGTGCGGCCGGCCAGGGCGGTGCGCAACGCCCGCTGCACGGCGGCCTCGGACTCGGAGTCCAGGTGGGCGGTGGCCTCGTCGAGCACCACGACCGAGGGGGCCTTCAGCAGCAGCCGGGCGATGGCCAGGCGCTGCTTCTCCCCGCCGGACAGCCGGTAGCCCCGGTCTCCGACGACGGTGTCGAGACCGTCGGGCATGCTCTCGACGAGCTCCCAGATCTGCGCGGCCCGGAGCGCCTCGGCCAGTTCCTCGTCCGTGGCGTCGGGCCGGGCGTACGCGAGGTTGGCGCGGATCGAGTCGTGGAACAGATGCGCGTCCTGGGTGACCACGCCGACCGTGCCGCGCAGCGACTCGAGGGTCGTGTCCCGTACGTCCTGGCCGCCGATGCGGACGACGCCCTCCGTCACGTCGTACAGCCGGGACACGAGCTGGGTGATGGTCGTCTTACCGGCGCCGGAGGGCCCGACCAGAGCGGTCATCGTCCCCGGAGCGACGCGGAAGCTCACTCCGTGCAGCACCTCGCGGCTCGGCGCGGTGTCCGTCCGCGCGATCGACTCCAGGGAGGCCAGCGAGACCTCGGCGGCCGCCGGGTAGCGGAAGACCACGTCGTCGAACTCGATCGCCGGCGCGTCGTCCGCCACGAGCAGATCCAGATCATCCGCCGCGGACCCGGCGGGGCCGTCCGTGCCAGGGGAGGCCGAGAAGCGCTCCGGCAGGGGCCGGGCGTCGGACTTCTCGTCGATCATCGGCTTGAGGTCGAGCACCTCGAAGACCCGGTCGAAGCTGACCAGCGCGGTCATCACGTCGACGTGCACGTTGGACAGCGCGGTCAGCGGACCGTACATGCGGGTGAGCAGCGTCGCCAGGGCGACGAGCGTGCCGAGCTGGAAGCTGCCGTCGACGACGAGCGATCCGCCGACCCCGTACACCATGGCGGTCGCCAGCGAGGCCACCAGCGTCAGGGCGGTGAAGAAGACCCGGCCGTACATCGCGGACGTCACCCCGATGTCGCGCACCCGCCGGGCCCGGTCGGCGAAGCCCGCCGACTCCTCCTCGGGACGACCGTACAGCTTGGCGAGCATCGCGCCGGCGACGTTGAACCGCTCGGTCATGAGCGAGCTCATCTCCGCGTCGAGCTGCATCTGCTCCCGGCTGATCTTCTGCAGCCGCCGGCCCACCCACTTGGCGGGGAAGATGAAGATCGGCAGCAGCACCAGGGCGACCAGCGTGACCTGCCAGGAGAGCACGAGCATCGTGACCAGCACGAGGACCAGGCTGATCACGTTCGAGACGACGGAGGACAGCGTGGTGGTCAGGGCGCGCTGCGCGCCGATGACGTCGCTGTTCAGGCGGCTGACCAGCGAACCGGTCTGGGCGCGCATGAAGAACGCGACCGGCATGCGCTGCACGTGGTCGAACACCTGGGTGCGCAGGTCGTAGATCAGCCCCTCGCCGATGCGCGCGGAGTACCACCGCTGGCCGAGGCCGATGAGCGCCTCCACCAGGGCGAGGCCCGCGACGGCGGAGGCCAGTGTGATCACGATCCCGGTCCGGTGCGGCACGATCCCGTGATCGATGATGGTCTTCAGCAGCAGCGGGTTGGCCACGACGATGACGGCGGCCACGGCGTTCAGCGCCAGGAAGAGCACGAGCTCCCGGATGTACGGGCGGGCGTACCCGGCGATGCGGCGCACCGTCCCGGCCTTGAGCCGTTCCTTGACGACCGACCTGTCGCGGCGGAACGACGCCATCATCATCCAGCCGTTGTCCGGCATCCCCACGGCGGTCCCTCCCGAGGATTCGCGACGTAATCATGTAAGCGCGTCGGCAAGAACGTACCGGATCGTTGGTTGATTCCCCCGGGTTTCCGGTTCGTCGCTCGCCTCCATCCCAGCCTGCGCCATGCACGCGGTTCCCCGCCATCCGCCGTCCGGCCGAACCGGCCCCCGGACCCGCGACCTAGTCCTCCCTTCCACGGACTTGTGCCGGAAGTCGATCTTGCGTGGAATGTCACAAGCCCCGACAACCCCCCAACGGAGCCCCCATGCGACAACGCACGCTCGGCGTGGTCCTGGCGATCACCACGATCACCGCCGCGCCCGCCATCTCCGCCCGTCCCGCCGACGCCGCGCCCACCCCCCACGCCACGGTGTCGGGTGGGGAGACCCAGCCGGTCTTCTCCCGCGCCGACGCCACTACCCAGACGGTGAACATCGAGGTCCCGGTCGACAGCGACCACGACGGCGTCCGGGACCGGGTGCAGATGCGGATCATGCGCCCCAAGGAGACCGACCAGGGCCTCAAGGTCCCGACCATCGTCGAGCCGAGCCCGTACTGGGCCGGCGGCAACGACGTGCCCAACCACGACGTCGACATCGACGGCCTGAGCGCCCGCGGGCTGCGGCAGAACCGGTCGGCCGACGTCCTCGCCGGCGCCTTCCCCGGTTACTACGACAACTACTTCCTGCCGCGCGGCTACGCCGTCGCCGACCTCGACAGCCTGGGCACCGGCGGCTCGACCGGCTGCCCGACCTCGGGCGCGCGCAACGAACAGGCCGGGGTCCGCGCCGCCGTCGACTGGCTGACCGGCCGCGCCCGCGGCTGGGCCCCCGACGGCACCCCGGTCAAGGCGACCTGGTCGACCGGGAAGGTCGGCATGATCGGTCAGTCCTACGACGGGACGCTGCCGAACATGGCGGCCGCCACCGGTGTGCCGGGGCTCAAGGCGATCGTGCCGATCGCCGGGATCTCCTCCTGGTACGACTACTACCGCGCCAACGGCGGCGTGCTCGCGCCCGGCGGCTTTCAGGGCGAGGACCTCGACGTCCTGGCCAAGTACGTCTACACGCGCGCGGACCGGGAGATCTGCAAGCAGGTCATCGCCGACATCGAGGCGAGGCAGGACCGCGACACCGGCAACTACAGCCGGTTCTGGGACGAGCGGAACTACGTCCAGGACGCGCGGAAGGTGCGCGCCGCCGTGTTCGTCGTGCACGGCCTGAACGACTGGAACGTCAAGACCAAGCAGTCGGTGCAGTGGTGGAACGCGCTGGCGCGCGTCGGCGTCCCCCGGAAGCTGTGGCTCCACCAGGCGAACCACAACACGCCGTTCCGCTGGCGGATCGAGGAGTGGCTGCGGCAGACGCACCACTGGTTCGACCACTGGCTGTACGGGATCGACAACGGCATCATGCAGGAGCCGCGCGTCGACATCGAGCGGGCGCCCGGGCAGTGGGAGCAGCACGCGGACTGGCCGGAGCCCGGCACGCGCACCGTCGACCTGCACCTGAACGCCTCCGGTGACCTGGCCGCGAAGCCGCGGCGCGGCGCGGCGCAGTCGATGGTCGACGCGGGGCGCACCCGGACGGCCGAGCAGCTCGCGGCCGACCCGACGACCCCGGATCCGAACCGCTTGGTCTACCTGACGCCACAGCTCACCAAGCCGGTGCGGGTCGGCGGCACGCCGCGCATCTCGCTGCGCGCCTCACTCGACGGCCGCTCGCCGTACCTCACCGCGCTGCTGGTCGACTACGGCACCGACACCCGGCCGACCGGTGTGGTAGCGAGCACGGGCGAACAGGTCTGCTACGGCGAGGGCGTCCCCGACGACGACGGCTGCACCACCCGGACCGCGCACGTCACCGAGACCAAGCCGTTCAAGATCGTGACGCGCGGCTGGCTGGACGCGCGCAACCGGCACGACCCGGCCCGTACCGACCCGCTCAAGGCCGGGAAGACGTACGACTTCGCCTGGGACTTCCAGCCGAACGACTACGTCTTCAAGGCGGGCCACCGGCTCGGCGTCGTGGTGCTGTCCACCGACTACGACTACACGCTGCGCTATCCGGCCGGCACGAGGCTGACCGTGCAGCCCGGGGTGAGCACCCTGCACCTGCCGGTCGCCCCGCGCTGAGACGGCGATGGGGCGGGCGGCGTGACGCCGCCCGCCCCATCCTGGGCTGCGCTCAGGCGCCGAGGTTGAAGGTGTCCGGGTCCGGGCCGGTGCGCTCGTCCCGGTTCAGGCCCGCGATGGCGGCCAGGTCGTCGTCGCTCAGCTCGAAGTCGAAGACGTCGATGTTCTCCCTGATGCGGGACGGCGTGACCGACTTGGGGATCACCACGTTGCCGATCTGGACGTGCCAGCGCAGGACGACCTGCGCGGGGGTCTTGCCGTGCGCGGACGCGATCCGGGTGACCGTGTCGTCCTTGAGCAGCCCGCCGCCCTGGGCGAGCGGGCTCCACGCCTCCGTGGCGATGCCGTGCTCGGCGTGGAACGCCCGCAGGTCCGCCTGCTGGAGGTACGGGTGCAGCTCGATCTGGTTGAGGGCGGGGACGACGTCGGTCTCCTCGAACAGCCGCCGCAGGTGCGGGATCTGGAAGTTCGAGACGCCGATCGCCTTGGCCCGGCCCTCCTTGTAGATCTTCTCGAACGCCTTCCAGGTCTCCACGTAGGCGGCCTTGGCCGGCAGCGGCCAGTGGATGAGGTAGAGGTCGACGTAGTCGAGCCCGAGCTTGTCGAGGCTCAGGTCGAACGCCCGCAGCACGGCGTCGTACCCCTGGTCGCCGTTCCACAGCTTCGTGGTCACGAACAGCTGGTCGCGGGGCACGCCGGCGGCGGCGATGGCCTTGCCGACGCCCTCCTCGTTCTCGTAGGCCGCCGCGGTGTCGATGCTGCGGTAGCCCGCCTCGATGGCGGTGCCGACCGCGGGGGCCGCCTCCTCATCGGGAACCTGCCAGACGCCGAACCCCAGCTGCGGCATGGCGGCACTGGTGTTCAGCGTGATCGTCGGGACGCTTGACACGAAGGTCCTTCCATCGTCGTCGAAGTAATCGCTCCTCGCAGAGTACGGGCCCGGCCGGAACTCCCCTCCAGCCGGGCCCGTTTTGCCGCCGAGGGGGCGGACTGTCACGTATTGCCCTCTGTGTCCGTCCCTATTCCTCGCTCCCGGATGACGACGAGGTCGTGCCGGGCCTCGGGTCCGGTGGACCGTTCGGCGCCCTCGACGACGAAGCCCGCGTCGGCGATCATGCGCAGATCGTCGTCGCCGGCCTGGCCCTCGCTCGTGAGGTAGTCGCCGAGGAAGATCGAGTTCACGACGTGCAGCGCGAGCGGCTGCAGGCCGCGCAGGTGGATCTCCCGTCCGCCGGCCAGCCGCACCTCCACGTCCGGGAAGACCAGCCGGAACAGCGCGAGGACGCGCAGGCAGCGCAGCGGCGTCAGCTCCCACCTCCCCGCGAGCGGCGTCCCCTCGAACGGGATGAGGAAGTTGACCGGGACCGAGTCCGGGTTCAGCTCGCGCAGCGCGAACGCGACGTCGATGACGTCCTCGTCGCCCTCCCCCATGCCGAAGATCGCTCCTGAGCACGGCGACAGCCCGGCGGCCGCCGCCTCGTTGACCGTGTCGACCCGGTCCTGGAAACCGTGGGTCGTGCAGATGTCGCCGTAGCGTTCGGCGCTGGTGTTGAGGTTGTGGTTGTAGGCGAACGCACCCGCCTCGCGCAGCTGCTCGGCCTGGCCGGGCTTCAGCAGGCCGAGGCACACGCAGACCTCGACGTCGCGCGCGGCGATCTCCCGGACGGCCGCGCTGACCCGGTCGATGTCCCGCTGTGCGGGGCCCCGGCCGCTGGCGACCAGGCAGACCCGGCGGGCGCCGCGCGCGACCGCCTGATCGGCGGCGCGGACCATCTCCTCGGTGTCCTGCCAGGAGTACTTCAGGATGTCGGCGTCGGACCCCTTGCGCTGCGAGCAGTAGAAGCAGTCCTCCGGGCACAGGCCGCTCTTCATGTTGACCAGGTAGTTGAGCTTCACCCGGTTCCCGAAGAACGCCCGCCGCACCCGCCCCACTGCCGCGATCAGTTCGAGCGTGCCCTCGTCGGAGACGGCGAGCACCGTACGGGCCTCATCCCGGGTCAGCGCCTCCCGGCGCATCGCCTTGGCCACGATCGGATCCACGAGATCGTCCATGGGGCGAGTCTGCCGTGTGCCGGTCGACGCGCGGAGGAGCCACCGGCACAACAGGGCGGACCGTGGCTTGTAGGCGCGATCTACTTGACGTGAGCGCTCCCGGAGCGCCCCGTGAACCCGCCGGCGGCCGCGGATCGGGACCATCCACGCGCCGCAGACCGCGGATCAGGAGGCCAGAGACGCGCCGACCGCCGAGGGCCAGAATTCCGGCGACGTGCCGGCGGCCCAGGGTCAGGAGGCCGGTGATGCGCCGGCCGGGTCGCCGAGCAGGGGCACCTGCTCGCGGCGCTCGGCCGCCGCCTGCTCCGCCAGGGTGTTGTGCGGCGCCTGCCGAATGAGGCGCTTCGTCGCGGCCGCGGTGGCCGGCGGGACCTGGAGGATCGCCGCGACGAGGTCGGCGACCGCGGAGTCGAGCTCGGCGGCGGGCACGACCAGCTCGGCCAGGCCGAGGCGGGCGGCCTCCTCGGCGAAGACGGTGCGCGTCGTCAGGCAGATCTCCAGGGCGCGCGGCACGCCGACGATGTCGACGAGCGGCTTGGTGCCGGTGAGGTCCGGGACGATGCCCAGCGCGGGCTCCTTCATGGCGAACTTCACGTCGTCGGCGACCACGCGCAGGTCGCAGGAGAGCGCGAGCTGGAAGCCGCCGCCGATGGCGTGCCCCTGCACGGCCGCGATCGAGACGATGTCGGGGCGGCGGAGCCAGAGGTAGCCCGCCTGCAGTCCCGCGATGAACTCTTCGTCACGGGGGCCGGAGGTGTCCTCGCCGGGCACGCCCTCGGGGCTGAAGAGCCGCAGGTCGATGCCTGCGGAGAAGGAGGGACCGTCGCCGCGTACGACGACGACGCGGACGGTCTCGGGCAGCGTCTCGCCGATGCGGGCGAGCGTGTGCCAGGTGCTGAAGGTCAGGGCGTTGCGCCGCTCCGGCCGGGCAAGGCTGATCGTCGCCACGGCGCCGTCGACGTCGAGGCGCAGGCCTGCTCGCTGAAGCTCGGCAGGGTCGAGCGGTAGGGTGTGCTCGGCCTCGAACAGGTCCATCGACTGGGAGATATCCGGGTCGATGCCGGGCAGCGGCGCGACGTCCGCAGGAAGAGTGTTCCGCCGCG
>NZ_JBFAUT010000018.1:0-141773 GCF_040679475.1 Actinoallomurus sp. NPDC052274 | reverse complement strand
CTGTTGGTAGGGGCCCTGGTTCGGCGCGTTCTGGTACGGCGCCTGGAACCCGCCGCCACCCTGCTGCGGAGCGCCCTGGTAGGGGGCGGCGGGAGCGCCCGCGCGGTCGCGGTGTTCCCCGCCACGACGTACCTGAGGGTGGACGGGCCCGCCGAGCCGGTCGTCGTCGCGCTCGTCACCACGGACGCCGTCCGGCCGCCGAACGCCGTGGTCCTGGCCGCGCCGGCCCGGCAGGAGCCGTTCCGCGGCGTCCGCGAGGGAGACGTGGCGTTCGTCGGTGACGGCGGCGTGGAGGTCGCCGCCCGGCTCCGCGTGCGGATCCGCCGCTGGTGGGATCCCACCCCGGTGCTCGGCCCGCTGTCGCTCGCCCGGCTGGCGCACGGGGCCCGCGCGCTCGGTGAGCTCGCCGGTCCCTGGGGGCTGAGCGGGCATCCGATGCCGGACGTTCTCGCCGACAGCTGCGCGGCGGGCGACCTCGCCCACGCCGTCGACGCGGCGGAACGGATCGTCGGTCTGGGACCCGGGTTGACGCCGAGCGGCGACGACGCGCTGGCCGGCCTCCTGCTCGCACTGCGCCTGCTGGGCGGGGCGGTCCCCGGCGGGGGCCGGGCCGTCCGGCTGGCCGACTGGATCGGCGCCGCCGTCACCGCGTACGCGTGCGAGCGCACGACCGCCCTGGCGGCGACCCTGCTGCAGTGCGCCGCGCGGGGGCAGGCGAGCGTGGAGACCGCCGCCGTGCTGCGGGGCATCGCCGGTCAGGAACCCGTCGTGCCCGCCGCGCGCCGCCTCGTCGACGTCGGTCACACCTCCGGCAGCGACGTCGCCTGGGGCCTGCTGACCGGCTGCCGGGCCGCCCTCGCGCTCAGCGGCCGTGACCGCGGCGGCCGATCCGGCACCCCGCGCCCGGGCGAGCCGTGACACGACGCCGCCCCCTGGAACCGTGACCCCGGCGCTCCAGATCCCGGCGCCCCCGCGCCCGGCGAGCCGTGACCGGGGAACGGCGGCCACAATCGACCCATGACACTTTCCGGGAACCAGTACGAGATCGCCGCCGGCCCGTACGCCGCCGTCGTCACCGAGCAGGGCGGTTCGCTGCGCGCGCTGTCGAGGGACGGCCGGCCGCTGATCCTCACGCACGACGCGGACGAGCAGCCGCCCGCGGCCTCGGGACAGTTGCTGGTGCCGTGGCCGAACCGGATCGACCGGGGACGCTATGAGTTCGGCGGCGCGACGTACCAGTTGCCGATCAACGAGCGCGCGCTCGACAACGCCATCCACGGCCTCGTGCGCGAGGGCGCGTGGACGGTCGCCGAGCAGGAGGCGCACCGGGTGCTCCTCACGTACCGGCTCCTCGGTCACGGCGGCTATCCGTTCCGGCTGAACCTGACCGTGGACTACTCCCTCGACGCCGAGCAGGGCCTGACCGTACGCCTGTCGGCGCACAACGCCGGCACGCGGCCCGCGCCGTACGGGCACGGCGCGCACCCGTACCTCACTCTCGGCCGCCCGCTGGACGAGTGCGCCCTGACGATCCCCGCCGGTCGGTACCTGGAGGTCGACGAGCGCGCCGTCCCCGAACCGGCGGCCCGGGACGTCGCCGGCACCGCGTACGACCTCCGCGACGGGCGGCGCCTCGGAGACCTGAAGATCGACAACCCGTTCACGGACCTGCGCCGGGACGCGGACGGGCGTGCGTGGGTGCGCCTGGAGGACGGGGCCCGCTCGGTCGCGCTGTGGACCGACGAGGCGCATCCGTGGCTGGAGATCTACACCGCCGACGAGGCGCCCGGGGGCATGCGCCGGGCGGGGGTGGGCGCCGAGCCGATGACCTGCCCGCCCAACGCGTTCGTCACCGGGACGGACCTGATCACGCTCGAGCCGGGCGCGCAGTTCGGCGGCTCCTGGGGGATCGTCGGCCGCTGACCGGCCGTTCCCGCGAACCGACCGCCGCGGGCGGCGATCACGCCCGGAGGATCGTCGGCCACTGACCGGCCGTTCCCGCGAACCGACCGCCGCGGGCGGCGATCACACTCCCCGGAGGTCTCCCCCGGCCCCGGTGCCCGCCTGTCAGCGATCACCGCGGACGGGCTGCCCCGGATCGGTAACGTGTGACGCGGTGTCTTTGGGAAGGAACTGCATGAAGCTGACCCTGTCCTCCGTCGACGACCTGAGCGCCCGGGTGGAGGAGGCGCGCGCGGAGTACGACCGCCACTACCCCGGCCTGCCGGACCAGCGCCGCCCGGTGCACACGCTCTACGTCCCGGCCGACCGGTTCACCGCCACCACCCCGGCCGACCTGGGGAAGGAGGCGCTGCGGCTGCTCGAGACGCACGTCGCGGACGGCGCCGCGGCGGCGGGCGCCTTCGGCATCGACGCGGCTCTGGCCGAGACCGTACGGGAGCGGGTCGCCGCGAAGCTGACCCGCGAACCGGTGGAGGACCTGCGCATCGACTTCGAGGACGGTTACGGCGTCCGGGACGACGCCGAGGAGGACGGGCACGTCGCCGCCGCCGTCGAGGCGGTCGCCCAGGCGTACGAGACGCGTTCCCTCCCCTATTACTGGGGGCTGCGGGTCAAGTCGTTCGCGGACGGCGGGCACGGCCGCGCCATGCGCACCCTCGACGGCTTCCTCACCGGGCTGGCCGAGCGCCTCGGCCGGCTGCCGGGCGGCTTCGTCGTGACCTTCCCCAAGATCGTGACGCCCGAGCACGTGCGGATCTTCGCCGACTTCCTCACCCGCTTCGAGGCGGAGATCGGCCTGCCGGAGGGACTGCTGCGCCTCGAGATCCAGATCGAGACCCCGCAGTCGATCGCCCGTCTGCCGGAGGTCGTGTCCGCCGCCGGTGACCGGCTCAGCTCGGCGCAGTTCGGCGTGCACGACTACACGGCCGCCTGCGGGCTGCCCCCGTCGGAGCAGCGGCTCGACCACCCGGCCTGCGACCACGCGCGCCACGTCATGCAGGTGGCCCTCGCCGGCACCGGCATCCGCCTGTCGGACGGCGCGACGAGGATCGCCCCGGCCGGCGAGGACACCAAGGACGTGCACAAGGCGTGGCGACTGCACGCCGGGCTCGTCCGCTACTCCCTGATGCACGGCTTCCAGCAGGGCTGTGACCTGGAGGTCGCGCAGCTGCCGAGCCGCTACGCCGCGGTGTACGCGTTCCTGCTGAGCGGCCTGGACGACACCCTCGACCGCCTGCGCGCCCACCGCGCCGGGCGGTCCGACGCCACCGTCGACGGCCCGGCGGCGGTCGCGGCGCTGACCGCCCGGCTGCGGCACGCGGTCGACTGCGGCGCCGTCGACCGCGACGACGTCCGTGACCTGATCGGCTGATCGGGTGGGGCGGGCGCCCTACCGGTCCACCACCGCGCCCGGGCGGGGCAGCGGCACGCCGTCGTCGACGCGCCGGTCCTCACCGCGGTCGTCGACCCCCATGAGCTGCCGCAGGTCCTCGATCGCCATGGTCTGCTCGCGCATCTTGGCCATGATGTCGCGCAGCGTGTGGACGACCACGAGGGTCGCCTCCGCCTGGGCGAGGGTGGCGTGGACCTGTGCCGCCGCCGTGTCCGGGGGCGTGCGCGCCAGGGCGTTCTCGGCCTTGAGCAGGTGGGAGGCGGCACTGTCGTTGTGCGTCACCCAGTGGTAGCCGGGTTCCTCCGGCCAGGCAGACGTCATAGCGGGCTGCTTACCTCTCCAGCCGGCGCCCCCGGCCCGGCGATCTTGTCCGACCGTACACGTCCCCGCGCGTCAGTATGACGCGCGAGTCAGCCCGCCGGTTGACAGCCGGGACTTCACGCTCCGGCCTTCCTCTCCCCGCTCCACCGCCGGCTCAGGCGCTCGAGATCCTCGGGGGTGTCGATGTCGTCGGGGGCGGCGACGTCGTCGCAGGGCACGGTGGCGACCAGCTCGGGATGGGCGCGCAGGAAGGCGCGGGCGCCGACGTCTCCGGAGGCGCCGGCCGCCGCCTCCGCGAAGTACTCGTGCGCGATGAGGACGGGGTTCCGGGGTCGGCCCGCGTAGGTGGCGACCGCCGCCCGCGCCCCGGAGTCGTACGCCGCGCGGAGCCGGCGCACGGCCGCCGCGGTCACCCGCGGCTGGTCGACCAGGGCGATGACGACGGCCGGGCAGTCGGCCGCCAGCGCCGACAGCCCGGCGCGCAGCGACGAGCCCATGCCCGTCGGCCAGTCCGGGTTGTGGACGACGACCGCGCCGGCCACGTCGATCGCGGCGGCGCCGGTGACGACGACGATCGGGGTACAGCCCGCCTCGTGGAGCATGCGGACCCCACGGTCGACGAGCCGCACCCCGCCGATCTCGACGAGCGCCTTCGGTGTACCGAGCCGGCGCCCCTCTCCGGCGGCCAGCAGCAGCCCGGCCGGGGCGCCCGCGTGTCTGATCCCCACCTTGGGAGCGTATCCATCGGCGTGGTCCCGGTCACGTGCCGATCGGGAGCCCGGCGGATCCGTCAGCGGTGGCCGGCGACGGGTGGCAGCACGCCGTGGCCGACGTGGTGCGGTGCCGCCGCCGTCCCTCCGGCCACCGCCGCGGCGATGAACGCGGCGACGACGAGCCGGCGCACGACGATCTTCCGGGCGTTCTGCGACATGATGATCGGCCTTCTTCCCCGTTCGGCTGGACTCTTCCGAGTCTGGGCCCCGGCGCGCGCCCGCGCAGTGGGGCCAGGTCGACTCTTGGACGGTGGGGCCAGCTCCCATGAATCCGTCGCGGTGGCACGACCGCCGTGGATTCCCCCGGCCCGGTCCCGGCGGGGATCACTCCCCGTGGATCCGGCCCTCCGTCTCGCTGAGCGGGCGCCCGGTGCCGCCCCAGCGGAGCCGGATGAGCTCGGCCGCCACCGACACCGCGGTCTCCTCCGGGGTACGGGCGCCGATGTCCAGGCCGATGGGCGAGCGCAGCCGCGCGAGCTCCTCCTCGGTCACGCCGGCGTCCCGCAGCCGCTTCAGCCGGTCGTCGTGGGTGCGCCGGGAGCCCATCGCGCCGATGTAACCCGCCGGGGTGCGCAGCGCCACCTCCAGGAGCGGCACGTCGAACTTCGGGTCGTGGGTGAGCACGCAGATCGCCGTGCGCTCGTCCACCTCCGTCTCGGCCAGGAACCGGTGCGGCCACTTGACGACCACCTCGTCCGCGTCGGGGAACCGCTTGGCGGTGGCGAAGACCGGGCGGGCGTCGCACACGGTCACGTGGTAGCCGAGGAACCTGCCGACGCGGACGACCGCCGCGGCGAAGTCGATCGCGCCGAACACCAGCATCCGCGGCGGGGGCGCGAAGGAGTGCACGAAGACGGACAGTTCGTCGCCGCGCCGCTCGCCGTCCGGCCCGTAGCGGCGGATGCCGGTGAGGCCCTGGGCGAGCATTCCACGGGCGTCGTCGTCCACGGCGGCGTCCAGCCGGTCGAGCCCGAGCGAGCCCGCCACGCGGTCGGGCCAGACGATCCGCCGGGCGCCGGTCTCCCGGGGGCCGGCGACGACCGTCACGACGGCCACCGGCTCGTGCCGTTCGATGGACGCCGCGACGTCCGCGAACTCCGGGTACGTCGCCGGGCCGACCGGCTCGACCAGCACGTCGAGGATGCCGCCGCAGGTCAGGCCGACGGCGAAGGCGTCGTCGTCGCTGACGCCGTACCGCCGCACCACCGGCCGGCCCGTCTCCATGACCTCGCGCGCCAGCTCGTACACCGCGCCCTCGACACAGCCGCCGGACACGCTGCCCACGGCCTCGCCCGCGGCCGACACCGCCATGGCGGCGCCCGGCGGGCGGGGCGCGCTGCGGAACGTGTCCACGACCGTGGCCAGGCCGAACGTCTCTCCCGCCGCGTACCAGGGGCGGACCTCGCCGAGGACGTCACGCATCGCCGATCACTCCCGCCAGTTCCTCGAGGGCGGCCAGGCTGTGCCCGGCCACGAAGTCGTCGACGTGCGGCAGGGCCGCCGCCATCCCGGCCGTGAGCGGTTCGTACCCCGGCCGGGCCTTGTGCGGGTTGGCCCACACCACCCGGTGGGCGAGCCGCCGCAGCCGCGCCATCTGCGCGCCCAAGAGCGTGGCGTCGCCGCGTTCCCAGCCGTCCGAGGCCACCACGACGACCGCGCCGCGCGCCATGCCCCGCCGGCCGTATTCGTCGAGGAACTCCTTCAGCTCCTCGCCCAGCCGGGTGCCGCCGCTCCAGTCGGGGATCGCGGACGACACCGCCGCCATCGCCGCGTCGGGTTCGCGGTGCCGCAGTTCCCGGGTGACGCGGGTCAGCCGCGTGCCGACCGTGAAGACCTCGGTGCTGCGCGGGGCGCAGCGCAGGGCGGCGTGCGCGAACCGCAGGAGCACGTCGGCGTACGGGCTCATGGACCCGCTGACGTCGATGAGGAGCACCACGCGGCGCGGGCGGGTCCGGTGCGCGCGGTGGTGCGGCCGGGAGATCTCCCCGCCGCGCCGGAGGATGGCGCGGACCGTCCGGCCCGGGTCGAGACGCCCCCGGTGGGCCGGGGCGAACCGCCGGGAGCGGCGGCGCGCCGAGACGTTGTCGAGCAGCGCGACGAGCCGCCGCACCTCGTCCCGCTCGGCGGCGCTGAGCCGGGCGACGTCGCGTCTGCGCAGGACCTCGGCCGCGCTGGCGGCCGTCACGCTCGGGTCGCCGCTCCCCTCGGTCTCCTCCCCCTCGGACCCGGCGGCGGGCCGGGCGGTCGGTACCGGCGACCGGGACACGCGGCGCATCGAGGCGGACTCGCCGGAGAAGTACGCGGCGAAGCACCGGTCGTAGCGCGGCAGGTCCGCCGGGTCGGCGCACAGGGTGAGGCGGCCGGCCCAGTAGACGTCGCGCGGGTTCCGCACGTCGAGGCGGTCGAGCGCGCCGATCATCGCCTGGAGCCGCTCGGGGTCGGCGGGCACGCCGGCGGCGCGGAGCGTACGGGCGAAGCCGGTCAGCGTCTCGACCAGGTCGCGCGGCCCGCCCATCGTCAGGACCCGTCGAGCAGCGCGTCGAGGCCCTTGGCGACGCGCTCGGTGTCCTCCCGGTACTTCAGGACGGCGCCGAGCGTGCCGGCCGCGGTGTCGGGATCCAGCTCACGGGCGCCGAGGGCGACCAGCGCCTCGGTCCAGTCGAGGCTCTCGGCGACCCCGGGCGTCTTCAGCAGGTCGAGCCCCCGAAGCCGGGCCGCCGCGCCGGCGACCTGGCGGACGAGCCGTTCGGACGCCTCCGGCAGCCGCCGCCGGATGATCGCGACCTCCCGGTCGAACGCCGGGTGCTCCAGCCAGTGGTAGAGGCAGCGGCGCTTCAGCGCGTCGTGCACCTCGCGCGTACGGTTCGAGGTGACGATGACGACGGGCGGGCGCTCGGCCCGTACGGTGCCCAGCTCGGGGATCGAGATCGTGAAGTCGCTCAGCACCTCCAGCAGGAACGCCTCGAACTCGTCGTCGGCGCGGTCGATCTCGTCGACCAGGAGCACGCTCGGCCGCTCCGCCGAGGAGGTCTCCAGCGCCCGGAGCAGCGGCCGGGCGACGAGGAAGCGCCGGTCGTACAGCTCCGACTCCAGCCGCTGCACGTCGGTCACGCCCGCGGCCTCGGCGGCGCGCAGGTGCAGCAACTGGCGCGGGAAGTCCCAGTCGTAGAGCGCCTGCGCGGCGTCCAGGCCCTCGTAGCACTGGAGCCGGATGAGCGGGACGCCGAGCACGGTGGCGAGGGTCTTGGCCAGTTCGGTCTTGCCGACTCCGGCCTCGCCCTCCAGGAACAGCGGGCGGCTCATGCGCAGGCTCAGGAAGCAGGCCGTGGCGAGCCCCTCGTCGGCGAGGTAGGCATGCCGGTTCAGGGCCTCGCTCAAGGCCGCCGGCGAGGTGAGGTCGGATGCCGGGGACGTCGTGGGGTGCGGCACGCCTCAAGGCTACTTCGCCCGCCGGATCGCGCACCGTACCCGAAATAGCCGTCTTGTCGGAACTGCCGGAATATATGGACGGTGCACACTACGCTCCGATGATCATGAAAAGAGCGACCATGGTGAGGAGCCGTTCGATGGGCTGGAGATCTCCGGTGATGGGCGCCGCCGCGGCGGCGCTCCTGGCGGTGGGGATGGCCACGACGGCGTGCTCGCCGGCGCAGCGGGCGTCGCAGACCGCGGCCGGCGCGGCGGCGAACACGGGGCCGCTGCCGTTCCAGCTGCCCGCCCAGAGCGTCCTGCGTGCCTCCGGGCACAAGGTGTTCGCGCACTACTTCACGCCGTATCCCGTCTCCCTGGACAACAAGGACGCGGCGAGCGACTACTACACGAGGAACTACCTGTCGCCGACCGGTGAGAGCGGCAAGCACGCGGCCTACGGCGGGCTGCTGCGGGACCGGCCGATCGGCCGCGCCCCGATCAGCGGAAACTGGCAGTTGGAGGACATGAAGACGGAGATCCGGCGCGCCGCCGCGGCCGGTCTCGACGGCTTCACCGTGGACCTGCTGTCGGTCGGCTCCTCCAGTCCCAACTGGGCCCGCGTCAAGCTGCTCATCCAGGCGGCCGAGCAGGTCGACCCCGGCTTCAAGATCGTTCTGATGCCCGACATGAACGGCCTCGCGAACGTGGACGCCGCCACGCTCGCGGCCGCCGTCGCGAGCGTCGCCAAGTCGCCCGCCGTCTACCGCCTCGCCGACAAGCGGCTCGTCGTCTCGCCGTTCAAGGCCGAGGGCAAGACCGCGGCGTGGTGGTCGTCCTGGATGACCACCATGCGCGACAAGTACGGCATCGAGATCGCCCTCGTCCCCTGCTTCCTCAACTTCGGTTCCAACGCGAGCGCCTTCGCCCCGATCAGCTACGGCTTCTCCAACTGGGGGAACCGGAACCCGGCCGCCAACACGGGCCTGGCGGCGAACATCACCAAGGCGCATCAGCTCGGCAAGAAATGGATGCAGCCCGTCTCGGTCCAGGACGAACGGCCGAACCAGGGCAAGTACGACGAGGCCGGCAACACCGAGAACCTCCGGGTCACCTGGAACGCGGCGATCAACGGCGCCGACTGGGTGCAGATCCCCACCTGGAACGACTACTCCGAAGGCGCGCAGCTCTCGCCCTCGGCCAAGCACGGGTGGACCTACCTCGACCTGTCGTCGTACTACCTCACCCGGCTGAAGACCGGGAAGTACCCGACCATCACCAAGGACGTCGTGTACGTCACGCACCGCGTCCAGCCGGCGGCGGCCAAGCCGACGTTCGCCGAGACCAAGCTCATGACGCTGCGCTCGGGCAGCACGCCCGCCCGCGACCAGGTCGAGGTGCTCACGATGCTGACCGCCGCCGCGACGGTCACCGCGACGATCGGCGGCACCGCCCACACGTACAGCGCGCCGGCGGGTCTGCACGTCCAGACCTTCCCCCTGAAAGCGGGCACGAACAGCGTCTCGGTGACGCGGAACGGCGCGGTCACGGCGAAGGTGGCCTCGCCGTTCACCGTGACCGCCAAGCCGCAGGTCCAGGACGAGCAGTACTACGGCGTGACCAGCGGCCGGTAGGCTCCCGAGCCCGACACGGAGCGGCGGTTCCCGTCGCCGGTCCGTGCGGCGTCCTGCGGCCGGCGGCTCGCGTCGCCGGCCTGTCGGCCGTCCTCCGGTGGGCGGACGGCCGCGCGCTCGTGAGCCGCGCGCTCGTTAGCCGCGCGCTCGTTAGCCGCGCGCTCGTTAGCCGCGCGCTCGTTAGCCGCGCGCTCGTTAGCCGCGCGTTCCTGAGCCGCCACCACCGCGTCGGCGTACTCCTCGGTCCAGCGGCCGAACGCCTCGATCGGCTCCAGCAGGCCGCGACCGGCCTCGGTCAGCTCGTACTCGACCCGCGGCGGCGCCTCGGCGTACGCGCGCCGCGTGACGAGGCCGTCGTCCTCCAACCGGCGCAGTGTCTCGGTGAGGACCTTGCCGCTGATGCCGCCGATCACCTTGCGCAGTTCGACCGGCCGCCCGGGCCCGTGGCGCAGCGCGTAGATGACGACGGCGTTCCAGGTGTTCGCCAGCAGGTCGAACGCCAGCCGCGTCTGGCAGTCGGCGAGAAGATCCCGATCCATCCCTAAGTCCTTACCGCACCGGCCGGGCACCGATCGGTGCCCATCGGGACTCCTAGTGTCGCGCCCATGCGAATCGGAATCCTCGGAGCGGGGAACATGGCGGGCGCGCTCGGCGCCCAGTGGGCGCGTGCGGGGCACGAGGTGCTCGTCGGCGCGCGCGGCCGGGACAAAGCGGACAAGCGCGCCGCGGAGATCGGACCGGGCGCCCGCGCGGGCGGCCTGCGCGAGGCCGCCGCCTTCGGCGACGTGACGCTGCTCGCGGTGGCGTACGAGGGCGTGGAGGAGGTCCTCGGGCAGGTCGGGGACGTCCTGCCTGGGCGGACGGTGATCGACTGCGTGAACGGTGTCGTGCATCCGGGCGTCACGCTCGCCACCGGCACCGGGCCGTCTGTCGCCCGGCGGATCGCCGACGCGACCGGCGCCCACGTGGTGAAGGCGTTCAACCTGTGCCCCGACGCGATGTGGCGGATGACGCCGCCCCGGGTCGACGGCCGCCCGCTGACGGTGCCCATCTGCGGCGACGACCCGACCGCCCTGGAGATCGTACGAACGCTGGTCACCGACCTCGGGGGCGTCCCGGCCGACGCCGGGGACCTCGACCGGGCCGGCGTCCTGGAGGCCACCGCGGCGTACGTGATCGGCCTGCACATCGCCGGCGTCGACCCGCGCTCGGCCCTGCCCTCGCCCGAACCGGAGGTCAGCGACGCCAGGACGGCATGACGTCGAACATCGACGCGGTCTTGGCGGGATCGCGGTCGACGAGGTCGTCGAGCACCTCGTCGATCCGCTTCATGATCGAGTCGTCGAGACGCCGCCCGCTGACGGTGGCGTCCTCGGCGACGTCGATCCGCGCTGGACATCGAAGGAGTCTCTGGACGCCGCCTCGGTCACACGGCCGCGCCGGGGCCCGGCAGCAGGTCGACGTCGCCCGCGTGCATCGGCTCGCCGCAGTGGGCGCAGCGCAGCTCGACACCGCTGATCTCACCGCACGCGTGGTGGCGGTAGAGCACCGGCGGGCCGGCCTCGCCCGCGAGCCACTTGTCCCCCCAGCCGACCATGACCATGAGCAGGTCGACGAGCTCGGCGCCCTTCTCCGTCAAGCGGTACTCGTAGCGCGGCCGCCGGTCATACGGACGGCGCTCGAGCACGCCCTGGTCGACGAGGTGGTTGAGCCGCTCGGTCAGCACCTTGCGCGAGATCCCGAGATCCGCCTGGAGCTGGTCGAACCGGCTCACCCCGACCCACACGTCCCGCAGGATCAGCGGCGACCACGGCTCCCCGATGACGTCGAGGGTGCGCGCGATGGAGCAGGCCATCTCCCCGAAGTTCGTGCGTTGCATGAAGGCAGTTTAACGATTGGAGTTCCCTTACGGAACTCCGGCTGTTACCGTCATGGAGTCTCTTGAAGGAACTTCGAAGGGTCGGAGATGAGCAAGGTCTTCAGCGCGATGGCGGTCTCGGTCGACGGGTACGTCACCGGTCGGGGTCCCGGCCCCGGAAAAGGGCTCGGCGACGGGGCGACGCTCTTCGACTGGTACTTCGACGGCGACGTCCCCAGCCGAGAGTTCGGCGGCTTCAGGCTCAGCGAGCCCAGCGCCCGGGTCTTCGACGCCGTCGCCGGTCGCGTCGGCGCCGTCGTCGCGGGCCGCAACACGTACGAGGGCTCCGAGGGCTTCGGCGGCGGGAGCCCGCACCCGACGGCGCCGCTCTTCGTCCTCAGCCACCGGCCGGCGCCGGAGCTGACCGACCGTCAGACACTGGTCACGGCCGGGATCGGCGAGGCCGTCGCGGCGGCCCGGGAGGCGGCCGGCGACAAGGACGTCGCGCTCATGGGCGGCGGCGTCGTGACCGAGGCCCTGAAGGCGGGGCTCGTGGACGAGCTGGTCCTCCACCAGGTGCCGGTCCTGCTCGGCTCCGGCCGTCCCTACTTCCAGGAGCTGCCCGCGCACGTCCGGCTGCGCCTCGTCGAGGTGGTGCCCGCCCCGGGCGTCACCCATCTCCACTACGAGGTCGAGCGCTGACCCTCATCACCGACGGCCTCGCGCTGATCGGCGATGAGGTCGTCGTCCACGAAATCCACAGAACCCACGCCAGGAGATGACCACGATGCTGAACCCCGACGTACGCCGCGTGCTCGACGGCACCTCGCTCGCCCACCTCGCCAGCGTCCTGCCCGACGGCGCTCCCCACTCCGTTCCGGTCTGGGTCGACACGGAGGGCGACCACGTCGCGATCCTCACCGGCCCGGACTCCCGCAAGGCCCGCAACCTGCGCCGCGACCCGCGGGTCGCGCTCTCCCTGACGCCGGCCGACAACCCGTTCCAGCCGGTCATCATCCGCGGCAGGGTCGTCGAATGGCTGGAGGGCGACGCCGCCTGGGAGATCGTCGACCGGATCTCGACGAAGTACATCGGCGGCCCCTACTCGCGCGACGAGGAACGGGTCGTCGCACTCATCGAGCCCGATCGGCAGAGCGTGGGCTGAGACCGGTGATCCGGGCGAAGTCGCGGATCACGGCGCTGTCCGAGGCGGCGGGCCAGACGGGGGCGCAGATCATCGGCGGCAGGCCGGCCACCGGCACGGTGACGACGTGGGGGTTGTCCGGGCGTACGGCGGCGATCGTCAGGTGGACCACGTCTCCCCCGGCGACCAGGACGATCGCCTCCTCCAGCGACGTGGACGTGTGCCGGAGGACCCGGCGGAGCGGGACGCCGCTCGGGGTGGCCGGCGGTATCCACAGATCGGCGATCTGCTCCGGCATGGTGCTCGGATACAGGATGTCGTGGCCGGCCAGTTCCTCGGCGTCGACGGCGACGCGCCGCGCCAGTGGGTGTCCGGCCGCCACCAGCACCGCGCGTTCCTCGCGCAGCCACGCCGGGCCGACGCTGAAGCCCATGGCCTGGACCGGCGCGAGATCGGCGGGCAGCCAGCCGACGAAGACGTCCACCGGCCAGTCGTCGCCCCAGCGGACCGGGTCGGTGTTGGGATGCGCGGACCGCACCACGGCACAGTGCGGCCGTGCCCGCCCGAACGCCCGGATCGGCCCGTCGACCACGGCGTCGGGCAGGCTGGTCGCGACGCCGACGCGGAGCGCCTCGATGCTCGCGCTGCGTCGCGCCTCGTTCAGCGCCCGCTCCATCCGCTCGTACGCGGGCCGGAGCTCAGAATGCAGGTGTTCACCCAGCGGCGTCAGCCGGACCCGCCTGCTGGTGCGCTCGAACAGCGGACCGCCGGCCCGGCGCTCCAGTGCGCGCACCGCCTGGCTCACGCGCGGCGTGGAGACGCCCAGCCGCGCCGCCGCCCGGCCGAAGTGCAACTCCCGGGCGACCTCCAGGAACGCCTCGATCTCCCGCATCTCCATGCACCCATTGTGTCGCCCCGCTTAACGATCGTGGCGCGATCCGTCATTGATCGGTCCTCCCGGCGCGGCCAGCCTGGAAGGGCTATGGGACTCGAAGAGCAAATTCCCGGCGGTTTCCTTCTCACGACCGTCGAGGCGGTGGCCGGCCTGGCCCGTAAGTCGTCGATGTGGCCGATGACGTTCGGCCTGGCCTGCTGCGGCATGGAGCTGATGGCCGTCGGCGACCCGCGGCACGACTTCTCGCGGTTCGGCATGGAGCGTCCGTCGGGCTCGCCCCGGCAGGCGGACCTCATGGTCGTCGCCGGCCGGGTGAGCCAGAAGATGGCGCCGGTGCTGCGGCAGTTGTACGACCAGATGGCCGCGCCGAAGTGGGTCATCGCGATGGGCGTGTGCGCCTCGTCGGGCGGGATGTTCAACAACTACGCCGTCGTGCAGGGCGTCGACCACATCGTGCCGGTCGACATCTACCTGCCCGGCTGCCCGCCCCGCCCGGAGATGCTGCTGGACGCCATCGTCAAGCTGCACGACAAGATCCAGAACACGAGACTGGGCGCGCACCGACGGGCGGAGATCGTGGCCGAGGAACGCGCCCGCCTGACGCGACTCCCCCTGGCCGACGCCTGCTCGACCGCCCACTGAGGCTCCGGCTCCGCCGCGTCATCGATGCCGGGGGATGTTCGTCGTTGCAGCGACGGACATCCCCGGCACGGCTGTCCGTCAGGCGGCGGCGCGTTCGCCGGCAGGCCGGCGGCGGAGGCGCGCCTGCTGGAGGGCTGGCGGCACGTACGCCTGGTCGAGGGTGCCGACGTCGGTGCCCGGCGGGACGATCTCGTCGATCCGGTCGAGGACGTCGTCGGTGAGCGTCACGTCGATGCCGGCCAGAAGGTCGTCCAGGTGGGTCATCGTGCGCGGCCCGACGATCGCGCTGGTCACGCCGGGATGAGTGATCGCGAAGGCCATGGCGAGGTGGGTCAGCGGCAGTCCCGCCTCCTCGGCCAGCGAGATGAACCGCTCGACGGTTTCGAGACGGCGTTCGTCGTTGACGTGCTTGACGAAGGCGGCGCGGCGGAGTTCGTTCGGCTCATCCTTGCGGACACGCCCGGTGAGCAGTCCCTGCCCGAGCGGGCCCCACACCAGCGTGCCCATCCCATGGCGTTGGGCGACCGGCAGCACCTCGCGTTCGATGCCGCGGTCGAGCAGCGAGTACGGCGGCTGCTCCGTGCGGAACCGTGCCAGACCGCGCCGGTCGGCGACCCACTGGGCTTCGACGATCTCGGACGCCGGCATGCCGGACGTCCCGATCGCACGGACCTTCCCGCTGTGGATCAGGTCGGAGAGCGCGGAAAGCGTCTCCTCGATGTCCGTGGTGGGGTCCGGCCGGTGGATCTGGTAGAGGTCGATGTGGTCGGTCCGCAGGCGGCGCAGCGAGTTCTCGACCGCGGTCACGATCCACCGCCGCGAGGCGCCCTGGTGATTGGGGTCGTCACCCATCGAACGGCTCACCTTGGTCGCGAGGACGACCTCGTCACGTCGCCCCTTGAGCGCCTTCCCGACGATCTCTTCGGAGTCCTGGTAGGCGTCGGCCGTGTCGATGAGGTTGATCCCCGCGTCCAGCGCCTTGTGGATCATGCGGGCCGAGTCGCCGGGGTCGGGGTTGCCGACGGACGTCGCGAACATCAATGCGCCGAGCGCATAGGGACTGACCTTGATGCCGGTCCGGCCGAGCGTGCGGTACTGCATACGGAAGACGCCTCTTTTCGCAGGAAGGGACGGAGCGAGCTACGACGCCGGCGAATCCACACCAGGCGGATATGGCAGCCGTGCGGCTGCCGTATGCGCCACGCGGCGGCTCTTCGGTGCTCGTCTCGTCGAACCCGCGGGTGCCGCCGGTCCGCCGAGCCGGTTCCCAGCCTGCGGCGGTACGGGCGCCGGCGGAAGAGACGTCCTTATCCGGGGACGGGCCGTCCCTGGCTGCGTCCGGTGTCGCAGGGCATGGTGGAGGCGTGGACAGAAGCGAACTCGCCGACTTCCTGCGCCACTGCCGCGCCCGGCTCGCCCCGGCCGACGTGGGGCTGTCGCAGGGCGCACGGCGCCGCACCCCGGGACTGCGCCGCGAGGAGGTGGCGCAGCTGGCGGGCATGTCCGCCGACCACTACACGCGGCTGGAACAGGCCAGAGGCTCACGCCCGTCTCGTCAGATGCTCGCCGCCGTCGCCCGCGCGCTGCGGCTGACCGACGACGAACGAGACCACCTGTTCCATCTGGCCGGTGAGGAGCCTCCACGCAACCGGCCGACCACGGAGCACGTCCGCCCCGGCCTGCTCCTTGTCCTCGACCGGCTGACCGACACCCCCGCCCGAGTGGTGAGCGACCGCGGCGACGTCCTCGCGCAGAACGCGATGGCCAGGGCGCTCCACGGGGACGCGTCCGCCCGCCCCGAGGCGGAGCACAACGTCGTCTGGCGCTACTTCACGGACCCCGCCGCACGGGAAATCTTCCCGGCCGAGGACCGTGACCGCGCCGCCCGCACGGCGGTGGCGGATCTGCGCGCCACACTCGCCCGCCGCCCGGACGACGCGTGCCTGGCAGCGCTCGTACGCCGGCTCCGCGCCCGCAGTGAGGAGTTCTCGGCGCTGTGGGACGCCCACCACGTCGCCGTACGCCGCAGCGACGTCAAACGCTTCCTGCACCCGGTCGTCGGCCTGCTGGAACTGGACTGCGAGGTGCTGCTGAGCCCGGAGCACGACCAGCGGCTGGTCGTCTACACCGCCCGCCCGGGCAGCGAGTCCTACGAGCGGCTGGAACTCCTGCGCGTGGTCGGCCTCCAGAATCTGACCTACTGAGCGAAAAGCTCGTCGACAACGGCGCTACCTCGAAATGGTGGGATCAGCCCATCCGCAGACGCCGTTCGGCCGAGCCCTCAGCACACCACGACGCCGGACCGTCATGGGCGGTCGGACGCCCCCTCGCCACCCCACTCGAGCACGGCCACCTCGACGCAGTTGCCGCCGTTGGCCGTGCTCCGCGCGGCCTTCCGCCACGTCACCGCCAGCTCCACGCAGTTGCCGCCGTTCGAACCGCTGCGAGTCGACTTCCGCCACGTCAGGTCGTCCATTGCTCCGACTTCCTCCGGATCAACTCGATCGACTGCCGCCTGGGGAGGGCGTCCGCCCGGAACACCTCGAACATTCGCCGCAGAGCCGCGACATCGTGGGGAGTCCCGATCACCTCTCCGCTGAGCTGACTGTCAACGTAGGCCAGTTCGGCCCCGTCGTCGAGCGTCGCGATGGCGAACGGACCCGTGAACCCGGCGCACGCCTCGGCGCTCGCCGGGACGATCTGGACGATGACATTGTCCCGCTCGGCCGTGGCCGCCAGGTGCAGGAGCTGGTCGGCCATGACCTTGGCGCCGCCGACGTTCTGGCCGAGCACGCTCTCGGCGATGACGGCGACCAGTACGGGCGGCGTGTCCTCCCGAGAAAGAATCGCCTGACGTTCCAACCGTGCGCTGACCATGTCCTCCAGGTCGGCGACGTCATATCGACCCGCCCGCAGTACCGCGCGGGCGTACTCCTCGTTCTGCAGCAGACCCGGGATCACCGTCGACTCGAATGACAGCAGTGACGTGGCCCGGCGTTCGACCACCAGCCACTTGTCGAGCCACTCGGGCGGGACCTCTCCGGCGACGAGTTCGTCGATGATGCGGGTCAGGATGTCGCTCGTGCCGAGGAGTGGGATGAGGCGTTCGAGATGCTCCGGCCTCGGCAGCATCCGAGGCACCTCCCACGCGGCGACCAGGGAGTCCGAGACGAAGAGGGCTTTTCCGACCGCTGCCCGGCTCAGCCCTTTCGCCTCGCGGGCGCGGCGAAGCTCTTTGGCGACGAATACTCGTGCCGTCATCCGGTTTCCGCTCATCGACCCGTACCCTTTCGCCCGAAATGAGAGGCGTCCCATTCGTCCGGTAACAGTGGAGCGCTCCCCAGCGTACGCACATGAGCACGCTTCGTGTCCAAATATTCGGCACCTCGGGCGCGAAAAGCTCGGTGACCAATGGATCGGAGGCGCGGAAAGGCGGGATTCGCCGCTTTTCACGGCCGGTTAGCCGAGCATTCGGCACACGCCGCCTCGACCTCGTTGACGCTCCGGCGGCGCGACCCTCAGGGCCGACCGAGCACATCCTCAGGGCTGACCGAGGGCGGGAATCCCGTGCTGGTACCCCACATCTCCGCGAACCGGCCATCGTCGATACGGAAGATCTCGAACAGCATGGGCTGTGCGCCGTCCAGGGTCTCGATCCCCTCGACGGTCGAGCGGACGGCGGCCTTGTCGCCGTCGACCAGGATGTCCTGGGCGACGACGCGTATGCCGGGGAACCGGGTGGTGAGCGCGCGCCAGGCGCCCATACCCGCCGCGAATCCGGTGGTGCCGAGCGGATAGCTGAAGAAGCCAGGCGTGTGCAACTCGGCGGCCTGGTCGAATTCCCGCGTGTTGAAGCACTCCCGCATCCGCTGGATCAGGGCGCTGGCCTCATCGCGTGCAGTCACCGGCGATCTCCTCACGGCTGATGGGTCCGGACGTAGTGAGCGGCACGATCCCATAACCGGTGCGCCGCCCCGGTTATGCTGATATCGACATGTCCAGCCATCCTCACAAGGCCGTCGCGGCGGCTCCCGGGAGCGACCGTGGGCTGCGCGCCGACGCGCGCCGCAACCGCGAGCGGGTGCTTCGGACCGCGCAACGGCTGTTCGCGACGGAAGGTCTCGGCGTCTCGCTGGATGAGATCGCCCGCCGCGCGGACGTCGGTCCCGGCACCGTCCATCGGCACTTCCCCACCAAGGAGGCGCTCTATCTCGCCGTCGCGACCGATCAGCTCGAACGGCTGATCGCGGAGGCGGAGGCGCTCGCCGCCACGGACGACCCCGCGGCCCTGTTCACGCTGCTGTCCCGGATGATGACCAACGGCGCCGAGAACGCGACGGTCAAGAGCGCGCTCGAGGCCGCCGAGTTCGACCTGCGCACCGCCGCCCCGGGCGTCGCGGCAGACCTCACCCGCCATGTCGCGAACCTGCTCGGCCGCGCGCACGCCTCCGGCGTCGTGCGCGACGACGTCACCGTTGACGAGGTGATGGCACTGGTCGCCGGCGCCTTCGCCGCGATCCGCCACGCCGGCGCGGAGACCAGTCCCGAACGCTCGGCACACCTCGCCCGACTCATCCTCGACGGGCTACGATCCCAGCCCCGGTAAGCATTGCGCACCGGTCGGCTCACACGGCGGCGTGAATTCTCAGGGGCAAGGCCCCCGATCGTGCGGCGGGAGATCAGCCGGTCAGGGTCTGGGTGACGGCCGGCCCGGAAGGTAGGGGGATCACCGGGCCAAGGCCGAGCGGGCTCACGCAGGGAAGTGGAGACGCCCATCGTCGACGTGGGCGATCCGGTCCGCGGCGGTGAGGTGGGTGCGGTCGTGGGTGACCAGAACGGTGGCGGTGGCCCGCTGGTGGGTGAGGCGGGCGAGCAGGTCGATGATCTCGGCACCGCGTTCGTGGTCGAGCGCGCTGGTGGGCTCGTCGACGAGGAGGACGGTGGGGTCGTTCATCAGGGCGCGGGCGATGTTGACCCGCTGACGCTGGCCCCCGGAGAGCTGGTGGGGACGCCGACCGGCCTGACCGGCCAGGCCGACCGCGTCGAGCAGTTCCATCGCCCTGGGCCGGGCCCTGGCCGGGGAGCGACCGTCGATCTGGGCCATGACCTGGAGTTGTTCGACGGCGGTGAGCGAGGTCAGCAGGTTCGGCTGCTGGAAGACGATGCCGATCTTGGCGCGGCGTACGGCGGTCAGCTCACCGCGCGTCATCCCGGTCGTGACGGTGCCGTCGATGGCGACGGTGCCGGCGTCGGGGGTGATGAGGGTGGCGGCGACGGCCAGCAGGCTGGACTTGCCAGAGCCGGAGGGGCCGACCACGGCGGTCAGACCGCCCTTGGGCACCTCCAAGTCCACCTGGTCCAGCGCGGTCAGGCGGCCGTCGCCGTCGGGATAGGTGAGGGTGATGTCGGTCAGCGTGAGGCTCAACGGGCGCTCCCCAGGGCGGTCAACGGGTCGACGGACGTGATGCGGCGGACGGACAGGGCGGCTCCGAGCGCACCGAGGAGGATCATCACGGCGGCGGGGACCAGCACGGTGGCGAGGGTGAGGACGAAGGGCACGGACGAGCCCGCGACGAGCGCGCCGAGGGCGGCGGCGATGGCGGTGCCGACGAGGGTGCCGCCGGTCAGCAGGACGACGGCCTGGCCGAGGGCGTCACGCAGCAGACCGGCGGTGGAGGCGCCCAGCGCCTTGAGGATGGCGACGTCGCCGCTGCGCTGAATGGTCCAGACGGTGAAGAACGCCCCGATGACCAGCGCGGAGATGGCGAACAGGAAGCCGCGCATCAACTGCAGCGAACCGTTCTCGGAGGTGTAGGAACCGATAGCGGACAGCGAGGCGCCCTTGGACACCGTCCTGGTGCCCGCCGCCTTGTCGGCGGCCTTCACGTCGGCGCGCGAGGTCGTGGTCAGGGCGATGACGGTGGCGGTCGGGCCGTCAGCGGCCGAGCCTCCGGCCGTCGCACCTCCAGCGGCCGGGCCTTCGGCGGTCCCGGTGGGCGGCGCGGTCTTCCGCCAGACGTCGAGGCTGGTCCAGATGACCGGGGTGTGGCTGAAGTGGGCGTCGCCCCGGACCGCGGCGACCGTCAGTTCCCGCCCGGCGAGGGTGATGGTGCCGCCGGGCCGTACGCCGAGGTCGTCGGCGGCGGAGGCGGACAGCACCGCCGTGTGTTCGCCGATCTCGGCACCGTCCGGCGCGAGCGCGGAACCGGGCCGGACGCCGAAGGCCGAGACGCCGACGCTCTTGGCGCCGGCGACGGCCCGGGTGACGGTGATGCCCAGGGGTTCGGCGCTCGTCACGCCGGGGGTGCCGGCCCACCGGAGCCACTGCCTCGCGGTGACGGTGGAGTTCGCGTACGACAGGGCCGCTCCCCCACTGGGCGCGTCGAACGCGATCCGGTCGGCGGGCAGACCGGTGATCGCGGAGACGTTCTGCCGGCCCAGCCCGGCGGTCAGCCCGGACAGCAGCCCGACGAGCACGGTGATCAGCACGATGACGGTCCCCATCAGGGCGAAGCGCCCCTTGGCGAACCGCAGATCTCTCCAGCCCACGAACACGGCTCGGACCTGTCCTCTCGACGGCGGAACGGTACGCCTCCACCATCGCCGCCGCCCCCGGCCGGCACATCCGGCCCACGATGCGACCTCCCGATTCGAACGGTGGCGGATGGGTTCTAACTTTTGATGGAGGCCTCTACCGGGGCTCGGCTTCTAGGCTGGAAGGACCGTGAACACCACCGCCCCCACCCTGACCGTCACCGTCCGGGCCCTGACCTGGTGCCTGCACGTGCTGACCGCCGGCCTGCTGGCTCTCGCCGCCGTCCGGGCCATGGCCGGAGGCGGGTCGTACGCCGTGGCCGCCGTCGCGGTGGCCGCGCTGCTCGGGCTGGTGTACGCGGCCGGCCCGCTGCTGCCCCGCGTCGGCCGGTCTCGCCGGGCCGCCGTCGTGTGGCTCGCCGCCGTGGGCGTGGTGTGGCTGGGGCTGCTGGTTCTGTCCGCCGACGGAGTGTGGCTGGCCTTTCCCCTGTACTTCCTCCAGCTTCACCTGCTGCCCCGAGCCGCGGGCCTGGTCGCGGTGGTCGCCACCGCGCTCGCGGCGATCATGACCTTCGCCGCCCATCAGGACTCCTTCACCCCCGCCACCGCGATCGGCCCGACCCTCGGCGCGGCGGTGGCGGTCGCGGTGGTGTGGGGGTATCAGGCCCTGTACCGGGAAGGCGAACGGCGCCGGATGCTGATCGAGGAGCTCACCACCACCCGCGCCGATCTCGCCGCCGCGCAGCACACTGCGGGGGTGCTGGCCGAGCGCGAGCGCCTGGCCCGTGAGATCCACGACACCCTCGCCCAGGGCTTTTCCAGCATCCAGTTGCTGCTGCGCGCGACCGAGCGCGCGCTGCCCGGCAGACCCGATGCCGCCGCCCGCTACGTGGACCAGGCCCGTCAGGCCGCCGTGGACAACCTGGCCGAGGCCCGCCGCCTCGTCGCCGCCCTCACCCCGCCCGCCCTGGAGGGCACCACCCTGGCCGACGCGCTGGAGCGGCTGTGCGTCACCATCTCCACCCGCCACCGGCTCGCCGTGCGCTTCCACCTCTCCGGTGACCCGGTGCCGATGCCGACCGCCCAGGAGGTCGCCCTGCTCCGCGTGGCCCAGTCCGCCCTGGCCAACACCGTCCGGCACGCCCACGCCACCACCGTCGACGTCACCCTGAGCTACCTGGACGACGACGTCACCGTGGACGTCGTCGACGACGGGATCGGCTTCCACCCCGACCGGCCGCCGGTCCCCGACCCGGCCGGCGGCGGGTTCGGACTCGCGGCCATGCGCTCCCGCGTGGCCGCCCTCGGCGGTGCCCTGACCGTCGAGTCCGCTCCCGGTCACGGCACCGCTCTGGCCGCCCGGCTCCCCCTGACCCGAGCCGCCGCGGACCCCGTACCCGGAACCACCCCGTGACCGCGCCCCTGCTCCCGGCCGCGTACCCCGCATCAGAGGCGCGCCCGTGACCGATGCGCCCATCCGCCTGCTGCTGGCCGACGACCACCCCGTGGTGCGGGCCGGGTTGCGCGCCGTGCTGGAGACCGAGCCCGGCATCACCGTGGCGGCCGAGGCCGCCACCGCCGAGGAGGCCGTCCGCCGCGCCGCCGCCGGCGACGTGGACGTCGTCCTGATGGACCTGCGGTTCGGCAGGGGGATGACCGGCGCCCAGGCCACCGCCGCCATCACCGCCCGCCCCGGAGCCCCCCGCGTCGTGATCGTCACCACGTACGACACCGACGCCGACACTCTGGCCGCCATCGAGGCCGGGGCCACCGGTTACCTCCTCAAGGACGCCCCTCCCGAGGAACTGGCGGCCGCCGTGCGCACCGCCGCGGCCGGTCGCGCCGCGCTGGCCCCTTCCATCGCCGACCGGCTGATGAACAGGATGCGCAGCCCCGCGACCGCCCTGACCCGGCGCGAGACCGAGGTCCTCGCGCTCGTCGCCGACGGCCTGTCCAACCAGGCGATCGGCCGGCGGCTGCACCTCACCGAAGGCACCGTCAAATCGCACCTGGCCCGCGTCTACGCCAAGCTCGGCGTCGAGTCCCGTACCGCCGCCGTCGCCACCGCGACCGACCTCGGCCTCATCCGCCGCTGACCGAGCGGGTGATCCCGGCGGATCGTCACGGGCTCGGGGTGAGCGCGCCCCGTCCCGTCACCGGCCCGACGCCGGACCCCGACGTGAAGACGGCGCTTACGGGCGGCAGCGGCAGCCTGACGGCGTTCCCGGGCGCGGCCCGACGCTCGGCGGCCGCGCTGGGTGTCCCCTGCGTGGCCGGCCGCGGCCCGGCGGCGGCCGCGCGGGCATCACCGGCGCCGAGCGCCAGATCATCCGAATCAGGAGAACCGGCCCGCGCGGTGGAGGCGGGCCGGTCTTGGTACTCGCTTGGTCAGTTCATCGCGGAGGGCCAATGGCACTCATGATGATCGTTTCATGGTCTCCAGCAGCCCGCTCGCCGCGGTCCGCTGCCGGTGACCCTCAGTTCATCGACTCGGCGCTGATCGCCCAGCGCTCGAAATCGTGCCAGACTCCATCGGGGAGCTGGATCAGACCGGAAGAGAACCCCTCCTGGCGCAGTCCTACCTTCGCGGCCAGCTTCCGAGAGGTCGTGTTCCCCGGTTCGATGTCGGCCTCCAGTCGGTGGAGGCCGAGGCTCTTGAAGCCATAACGGACCGCCAGGGCGACGCCCTCGGTCATGTACCCGCGGCCGTGCCAGGGCACGAACGCCCCGTAGCCCAGCACGCCCTTCCAGTACGGGGCGTACTCGATGCGGTTGATGTTGACGAACCCCACCAGGTCCGTGGGGTTCGTCCGGCGACAGACCACGAACCCCGCTGCCGTGTTGTGGTCGAACTTGGCCAGGTAGCGGTCGAAGCTGCCGGGCGTGGTCGGCAGGGAGATCCACGGCCTGTGCAGTTCGACGCTGGCGGCGGCCACCTCGGTGAACCTACGCCTGTCCTCGGGGGAGATCCTCCGCAGCTCGACCCGGCCGCCCGACGGAGAGACACCGTTGACCCGAGCGCAGGCGCCGACGGAGGGTAAGGGGCTTGTTTCCAAAAAAAAGGGAATCTCGGACATACGAGCTTTCCTCACTTTCGAAGTTTTCTTTGTTCGGTGCTTCCAGGCCCTACAGTCCGGGAGCGAGCAGCCGCGGCAAGCCGCTTCCACCGGAGGCCACCCACCACACCCCGAGGCTGCCGGCAGGAACCGCCTGACCGCAGATGGGCTCATCTGGCCGGGATCTTCCCCTACCTGCCCAGACCGCCCGGCTACAACGAACGCCTGCGGGTGGCGCCGCCCCTGGTCGAACAGGCAATCCAGGCGCCGGCCGCCGACACCGCTTCCTGGTTCGACAACGTCTGGAGCACCGACTCCGCCCCGGCCGAGGACCTGCCCGAGTACTGGGCGTCGCGTCAGTGGTTCTTGGCCTCGCCGCGTTCGTGGATCAGGGCGGCCAGCTCGGCGAGGGCGCGGTTGGCGCGCTCGCCGTCGGAGGCCTGGATGCCCATGATGGCGACGGTCGAGCCGTCGGCGAGGTCGAGCGTGGGCCAGGGCGCGCCCTCGGACATCGTGATGCCGAGCAGCTCCGCCCATTCGTACTCGTGGGTGAGCAGGCCGTTGACGACCGTGAGGCCCTCGTCGTCGGCGGTCACCCGGCTGCGGGCGAGGATGTGCAGCACCCCGGCGACGACCAGCCCGATCGCCACCAGGCCGATCCGGTCGCCGAGGCTCCAGGGCGCCGGCATGACCACGGCGAGGACGATCATGCTGAGCACGACCACCGCCGCGAGGACGTACGGGACGATCCTGGCCCGCCGGGGTCGCCACGTCGCCGTGGTCATGAGGGTGCCGCCGCCTTACGGAATCAGTCGACTGACGGGATCAGTCGACGATCTTGCTGATCGGGATCTCGAGGATGTCGCGGGCACCCGCCGCCTTCAGCGCCGGGATCAGGGTGTTGACGCCGTGCTTGGCGACGACGCTCTCCACGGCGTGCATCTCGCCGCCGGCCAGCGGCGTGACCGTCGGGGACGACATCGACGGGATGATGTCCAGGACGCCCTGTAGCGCGCCGTTCTCGACGTTCAGCTTGAGCAGGACGTTGCCGCGCGCCCGGATCGCACCCTGCAGCAGCAGCGCGATGTCCTCCATGGCCGCGCGCTTGTCGGCGTCCTCGTACGCCTCGCGGTTGGCGACCAGCTCGGTGTAGCTGGTCAGGAGGGTGTCGAGGATCCGCAGGCCGTTCTTGCGCAGCGACGACCCGGTCTCGGTGAGGTCGACGATCGCGTCAACGATGTCGGGGACCTTCGCCTCGGTCGCGCCGTACGACGGCACGACCCGCGCCTTCACGCCGTGCTTGGCGAGGAACCGCTCGGTGAGGGCGGGGAACTCGGTGGAGATCCGCACGCCCTCGGGCAGGTCGGAGACGGTCTGCCAGGGCGCGTCGTTCGGCACGGCCATGATGACGCGCACCGGGTTGGACGTGGCCTTGGAGTACTTCAGCTCACCGAGCGAGACGACGTCGGCGTCGGTCTCGGTGATCCAGTCGCGCCCGGTGATGCCGAGGTCGAACAGGCCCTGTTCGAGGTACGTCGGGATCTCCTGCGGGCGCAGGACGCGGACCCGGTCGATCCGCGGGTCGTCGATCGAGGCGCGGTAGTCGCGGTCGGAGGCCCGGCGGACGGTCAGGTCGGCGGCGTTGAACAGCTCGAACGTCGCCTTCTCCAGGGAGCCCTTGGGCAGCACGAGTGACAGCACGGTTCAGCAGGCCTTTCTTCGAGAGATGGGTTTCGCGGCGTCGACGCTCAGGAGCCCAGATGCTCCGCGTCGTGCCGCGCGTGACCGTGGTGCCGAAGACCTCGCAGGGTCAGTGCCGTATCGAGTGCGGCCACGGTCGCCTCCATCCCTTTGTCCTCGTGGCTGTCGTCCAGCCCGCATCGGTCCAATGCCTGGTCGATCGTCTCACATGTTAGTACGCCGTTACCGATGGGGGTGCCCTCATCCAGGGCAACCCTCGTCAAACCCGCGGTGACGGAGTCGCAGACATAGTCGAAATGGGGCGTATCTCCGCGAATCACCGCGCCCAGGCAGACGACCGCGTCATTGTCGCGGGCGAGCTGCTGGGCCACGACCGGGATCTCCAGCGCGCCGGCCACCCGTACGACCACCGGATCGGCGACCCTGCACTCCTTGGCCGTGGCCACGGCCCGCTCCAGCAGCCGGTCGGTGACCCGTGTGTGCCATCGGGTGCAGACGATCCCCAGCCGCAGCCCGGAGGCGTCGACGAACGTCTCCCCCGGGCGTCCGATTCCACTCATGCGCTTTCCTTAGTCCGAGGAGTTACCAGAGGCGCGATGCCCAACAGGCGCCCGCTCATCCGAGATCTCCGATCTCGTGGCCCAGCCGGTCGCGCTTGGCGGCGAGGTAGCGCCGGTTGTGCTCGGTGACGAGGACGGGCAGCCCGATGCGCCCGCGCACCTCGACGCCGAAGCGCTCCAGCCCCGCGACCTTGGCCGGGTTGTTGGTCAGCACCCGGACGGACCGGACGCCCAGGTCGAGCAGCATCTGCGCGGCGTTGCCGTACTCCCGGGCGTCCACCGGCAGGCCGAGCTCGAGGTTGGCGTCGACGGTGTCGGAGCCGTCGTCCTGCCGCTGGTACGCCCGCAGCTTGGCGACCAGCCCGATGCCCCGGCCCTCGTGGCCGCGGAGGTACAGCACCACGCCGCGCCCCTCGGCGGCGATCGCGCCCATCGCGGCCTCGAGCTGGGTGCCGCAGTCGCAGCGCTCCGAGCCCAGCACGTCGCCGGTCAGGCACTCGGAATGGGCCCGCACGAGGACGTCCTCGCCGTCGCCCAGATCGCCGTACACGAGGGCGACGTGCTCGCCGTCGTCCAGGTGGCTGGCGTACCCGATCGCGCGCCACTCGCCGTAACGATTCGGGATGCGGGTCTCGGCGGCCCGCTCGACCATCCGCTCGGTGCGCTTGCGGTACTCCACGAGCTGCTCGATCGAGATCAGCTTGAGGTCGTGCTCCTTGGCGAAGATCTCCAGCTGTGGCAGCCGCGCCATCGTGCCGTCGTCGTTGACGACCTCGGCCAGCACCCCGGCCGGGGTGAGCCCGGCCAGCCGGGCCAGGTCGACGGCGGCCTCGGTGTGTCCGCGCCGCCGCAGCACCCCGCCCTGGCGGTACCGCAGCGGGAAGATGTGCCCGGGGCGGACCAGCTCGTACGGCTCGGTCGCCGAGTCGGCGAGCACGCGGATCGTGTGGGCGCGGTCGGCGGCGGAGATGCCCGTGTCGACGCCGTCGCGGGCGTCGACGCTCACGGTGTACGCCGTGCGCATCCGCTCGTGGTTGTGCGCCGTCATCAGCGGGATCTGCAGCCGGTCCAGGTCCCGGCCCTCCATGGGCACGCAGATCACGCCGCTGCTGTACCGGATCGTGAAGGCGACCAGCTCCGGCGTCGCCTTGGCGGCGGCGAAGATGATGTCGCCCTCGTTCTCCCGATCGGCGTCGTCGACGACGACCACGGCCTTGCCGGCCGCGATGTCCGCGATCGCCTCCTCGACACTGTCGAGACTCATGCCGCCACCACCTTGGGCTCGGTGTGCCGCCGCTGCCGGCGGTACTGCTTCAGCCAGTCACGGAAACCGGCCAGGACGAGGATGAAGAAGATCCCGTACGCCGCGCCGGAGACGTACAGCCCGGACTTGAACGCCAGGGGGACGCCCACCAGGTCGACGAGGACCCAGATGACCCAGAAGTCGACGAGTGCCCGGCTCTGCGCGTACGTCGCCACGGCGCTGCCGACGAAGATGTACGCGTTGGCCAGCGGCGACCAGGAGATCTGCAGCCAGGGGATGTTCGCGAACAGCAGCGCGACCGCGACGGTGCCCACCGCGAGCGTCCCGACGAGTGCCAGGCGCTCCCGTCCGGTGGCCGGGCGCACCGGCAGCTCCCGGCTCTCCCGGAGGCCGCGCAGCCACCGGGCCCAGCCGTACGAGGCGAGCGCGAGGAACATCACCTGCTTGAGCGCGTTGCCCGGCGCGTGGGCGCTGACCGAGGCGACCAGCAGGAGGACCGCGCCGGAGAGCTGCACCGGCCACGTCCAGAGCGTGCGCCGCATCGCCAGCCACACCGTGGCCAGGGACAGGACGTTGCCCACGAGGTCGGTCCACAGGACCTTCTCGCCGAGGACGGTGATCCCCGCCTGCGTCCAGGAGCTCACTTGACCGCTCCCGCGGTGACGAGGCGCTCGACGTACTTGGCGACGACGTCGACCTCGAGGTTGACCGGGTCGCCGGGGCCCTTGCCGCCCAGGGTGGTCAGTTCGAGCGTCGTGGGGATCAGCGCGATGGTGAAGGCGTCGTCGCGCGCCTCGACGACGGTCAGGCTGACGCCGTCGACCGTGATCGAGCCCTTCTCGACGACGTAGCGGGCGAGCCGCGGCGGCAGTTCGACCGTCACGACCTCCCAGCGTTCGCCCGGCTCGCGGGAGACGATCCGCCCGACGCCGTCGACGTGGCCCTGGACGATGTGGCCGCCGAGCCGGTCGGCCGCCCGGACGGGGCGCTCGAGGTTGACCGGTGACCCCGGCTCCAGCGCGGCGAGGCTGGACCGGTCCAGTGTCTCCTTCATGACGTCGACGGTGAACGCGTCGTCCTTGAGGTCGGTCACGGTGAGGCAGACCCCGTTGACCGCGATGGACGCGCCGTGCGTGGCGTCGGAGACGACGAGGGGGCCGCGCACCGTGAGCCGGGCGGAGTCCCCCGCCGGTTCGAGCGCGATCACCTCGCCCAGCTCCTCGACGATTCCGGTGAACATTCAGCTCTCCCTTCGGGCCGCTACCGGCCGGGTGGGGGTTTCGACGGCCGGCCTGACCGCGGTGATCCGCAGGTCCGTGCCGATCCGGGTGACGTCGTCGATCTCCAGGTGGTGGGCCTCGGCGAGCGTGGCGACGCCGGCGTCGCCGAGGGCGGCCGGGCCCGCGCCGAGCAGCCGGGGGGCGAGGTAGGCGACGACCCGGTCGACCAGGCCGGCGGCCACGAACGAGCCGGCGAGAGTGGGGCCGCCTTCGAGCAGGACGGAGACGATCTGCCGCTCGCGCAGCTCGGTGAGCAGGGCGGTCAGGTCGAGGCCGCCGTCGTCGCGCGGCAGGCGCACGACGGCGACGCGGCCCTCCAGCGCGGCGGTGTCGGCGTCCTCGGCGACGGCGATCAGGGTCGGGGCCTCGTCGTCGAGGACCCGGCTGGTCAGCGGCGTGCGCGCCCGGGTGTCGGCGACGACCCGCAGGGGCCGGCGCGGGGTGCGCCGGTGGTCGTGCCGGTGGGCCCCGCGCACGGTGAGGTGGGGATCGTCGGCGAGCACGGTGCCGGAGCCGGCGACGATCGCGTCGCAGCGGGCGCGGAGCTCGTGGACGTCGTGCCGGGCCTCGGGACCGGTGATCCACTGGCTGCTGCCGTCGGCGGCGGCCGACCGGCCGTCCAGCGTCGCGGCGAACTTCCAGGTCACGTGCGGCCGGCCCAGCCGGGTACAGGTGAGCCATTCGGCGTTGAGCCGCTCGGCCTCGGCCGCGAGCAGCCCCTCCTCCACCTCGACGCCCGCCTCCGCGAGCCGGCGGGCGCCGCCGCCCGCGATCGGGTGGGGGTCGGCGACCGCATACACGACGCGCCGCACGCCGGCCTCGATGACGGCCTCGGTGCACGGGCCGGTACGGCCCTGGTGGTCGCAGGGTTCGAGGGTGACGAGGAGGGTGCCGCCCTCGGCGCGGCCGGCGGCCTCCCGGAGCGCGACGATCTCGGCGTGCGGGCCGCCGGCGTAGGCGTGGTATCCCTCGCCCGCGACCTGTCCGGCGGCGTCGAGGACGACGCAGCCGACGATGGGATTGGGGCTGGTCTCACCGCGGGCGCGGGCGGCGAGCGCCAGCGCCCGGCGCATCGCGCGCTCCTGCGCGGGATCAACGATCACCCGGGCCTCCCTGATCAGGCTCCGGGTGTGCGGCAAGACCGCAGGGGCCATGCCCCGAAGGACACGGCCGCGTGCTGCCTCCCATCCGGACTTTAACCGTCGGTCCCGGAGTTCCACCGGGTCAACCGGCCGATGGTTTCGGCCGGGTCGCGGACTGTCACCGCCGGTTCGGACTTTCACCGACCCCGGAGCACGCTTTCACTGACTCACAACCAGTGTGCCATGCCGGGCATTCCGTGCCACATGTGAGGATGCACACGCGTCCACATCTGGACAAGCAAGCGCTCGCTTGGTAGCGCGACCAGGGTCGGCGCGACGACGCTTCCCACGCCTCTGGTTCCATATAGGTCGAATGTCGTTCTGGTGGGAGAGATGAGGGCGGGCCGATGACGCAGCGGACGGAGTGGATCGAGCCTGGAGCGTTCCAGGTCGCGCCGGGTGTGCACCGCATCCCGCTACCGCTCCCGAGCGACGGCCTGCGCGCCGTCAACGTCTACGCCATCACCGGCGAGGACGGCCTGGTGCTGATCGACGGCGGCTGGGCGCTGGAGGAGTCCCGGCGGCGGCTTGAGGCGGCGCTGAAGGAGCTCGGCCACGGCCTCGGGGACATCACCCGGTTCCTCGTCACCCACGTCCACCGTGACCACTACACGCAGGCGGTCGCGGTCCGCCGGGAGTTCGGCACGCGGGTCAGCCTCGGCCTCGGCGAGCGGCACACGCTCGAACTCCTCACCCGGCCGGTGCGCCGGGAGGACTCCCCGCAGCTCGCGCGGCTCTTCGCCTGCGGCGCGGGCCCGCTCGTGGAGCGGCTGAAGGCCGCCTGGAAGGAGGGCGGCCAGGACCGGCTCGACTGGGAGATGCCCGACGACTGGATCGACGGCCGCACCGCGGTGCCGCTCGGCGAGCGCGAGCTCCTCGCCGTCCCCACGCCGGGCCACACGCGGGGGCACCTCGTCTTCGCCGACCTCGACGCCGGGCTGATGTTCGCCGGGGACCACGTCCTGCCGCACATCACGCCGTCCATCGGCTTCGAGAGCGCGCCGGACACGTCCCCGCTCGGGGCGTACCTCGACTCCCTCCGTATCGTCCGGGAGATGCCCGACCTGCGGCTCCTGCCCGCCCACGGGCCGGTCACCGACAGCGTGCACGCCCGCGTCGACGCCCTGCTGGAGCACCACGCCGAGCGCCTCGACGCGAGCGAGGCCGCGGTCACCGCCGGCTCCGGCACGGCGTACGAGACGGCCCGCGCGCTCACCTGGACCCGGCGGGGCCGCGCCTTCGACGACCTCGACCTGTTCAACCAGATGCTGGCCACCACCGAGACCCAGGCGCACCTGGAGGTGCTCGTCACCCAGGGCCGGCTGCGCGGCCGCGCGGACGGCGACGGCGTGACGATCTACGAGACGCCGTGAGTCAGGAGGCGTACGCGCCGCTCGCCCGCTCGCGCAGGGAGCGGACGGCCTCGGCGGGGTCCTCGGCGGAGTAGACCGCCGACCCCGCCACGAAGACGTCCGCGCCCGCCTCGGCGCAGCGCTCGATCGTCTCGGCGCTCACGCCGCCGTCGACCTGCAGCCAGACGTCGAGGTCCCGGCCCTTGATCAGATCACGGGCGCGCCGCACCTTCGGCAGCACCATGTCGAGGAACGACTGCCCGCCGAAGCCCGGCTCGACCGTCATCACGAGCATCATGTCGATCTCGGGGAGCAGGTCGGCGTACGACTCGACGGCGGTGCCCGGGTTCAGGGCGAGGCCCGCGCGGGCGCCCGCCGAACGGATCGCCCGCAGCGTACGGATCGGAGCGCTCGCGGCCTCCGCGTGGATGGTCACACTGCCCGCGCCGGCCTCGGCGTAGCCCGGGGCCCACCGGTCCGGGTCCTCGATCATGAGGTGGCAGTCCAGCGGCAGGGGCGTGACCTTGAGCAGCGACTCGACGACCGGCAGCCCGAGCGTCAGGTTGGGCACGAAGTGGTTGTCCATCACGTCGACGTGGATCCAGTCAGCGTTGGACACCGCCGTGACCTCGTCGGCGAGGCGGGCGAAGTCGGCGGACAGGATGCTGGGAGCTATTTGCACGGCCATGATGCCGTCAAGTTTAAAGACGGCGGTCCGCGCGCCGACGGCGGGCGGCGCGGTTCATGCCGACGTCAGGCGGCGCGGCCCCCGCCGACGGCCGTCGCTCACCCGTCCCCGGGAGCGCGGGCGCCGGGGCGGCGGGCGTCGAGGTCGGCGGCGGCGGACTTCAGGGCCTCGACGGTGACCGCGACGGACGGGCGGCGCACGCTCGCGGTCCGCACGACGGCGTACACGTAGCGCGTCATCGCCCGGGGCAGGCTGCGCACCGCGATGCCCGGCACGCCCACGGTGAGGGCGAGACTGGGGATGGCGGCGACGCCGACGCCCCGGGCGACGAGGCCGAGGATCGTGCCGAGGCCCTCGAACTCCCAGGGCATCGACGGGGCGCCGCCGACGTCGGTGAGGAGCCGGTCGAACGCCTCGCGCGACGGTTCGCCGGGCGGCGCCGCCATCCACGGCTCCTCCCGGAGACGCCGCAGGTCGAGCCGGACATCCGGGTCGGCCGCCCAGTGATCGGACGGCACGACCAGGACGACCGGGTCGTGCATGAGGAGCGTGAACCGCAGGCTGCCGCCCCCGCGCGTCGGCAGGCGGCCCGTCCAGTCGTCGATCAGCGCGACGTCGACCTCGCCGGAGCGCACCTGCGGCAGGCCGTCGCCGGCGCTCTGGCGGAGCTGGAACGTCAGGCCCGAATGCCGGCGCAGACCGTGCGCCAGCGCCGGCGCGAACGCCACGGCCGCGGTCGGGAACGCGGTGAGGACCACATGCCCCGAGGGCTCGGGCTCGGCCATGTCGGCCTCGGCGAACTCGATCATCCGGAGGATGCGCTCGGCGTGCCGGACGAGCCGTCGGCCGGCATCGGTCAGCTCGGCGCTGCGCGCGGTGCGGTCGAGGAGCGTCGCGCCGACCTCCCGCTCGAGCACGGCGAGTTGCTGGGACACGGCCGACGCGGTGTAGCCCAGCGCCTTCGCGGTGGCCGCGATGCTGCCCCGCTCGGCGAACTCGCGTAGCAGGCGGAGCCGTCGGACGTCCAGCATAAGCGCATCTTATGCAGACCAGCGGAAAGCCTCGCTTGTGGTGATGCACTGGGAAGCTGAACGATTGAGAGGTACGGCGCCGCGCACGACCACTTTTCCGCCCAAATGCTCCCTTGGAGTCGTCCGATATGTCAGTCGCAATCTCCGCGACTCTCGCCGCCAACGAAGCACTCGACCACCGCCGACGGGCCGGTCTGCCGGTTCTTCCCCTGGCCTTCGGGGAGGCCGGGCTGAACGTCCACCCCGGGCTCGAACGCCGCCTCGGCGCGGCGGCCGGGCGCGGCGCCTACGGCCCCGTCGCGGGCAGCGCCACCCTGCGGGACGCCGCCGCGGGATACTGGCGCCGCCGGGGGCTGCCCGCCGACCCCGACCTGGTCGTGGCCGGACCCGGCAGCAAGCCCCTCCTGTACGCCCTCCTGCTGGCGATCGGCGGAAGCGTCGTCGTCCCACAGCCGAGCTGGGTCAGCTACGCCGCCCAGACCCGCCTGATGGGCGCCGAGCCGCTCTTCGTCCCCACCCGCCCCGGCGAGGGCGGCGTTCCCGACCCCGGCCTCCTGGCCGGCGCGGTGTCCCGGGCGAGGGCCGCCGGTCACAGCGTCCGCAGCGTCGTTCTCACGCTCCCCGACAACCCGACGGGCACGCTCGCCCCGGATGAGACCGTCCGCCGGCTCTGCGAGGCCGCCCGCGAGCTGGACCTCGTGATCATCGCCGACGAGATCTACCGCGACCTGGTGTTCGACCAGCGCGCCGACTTCCCGTCGCCGGCGCGGTTCGCCCCGGAGCGCACGGTGACGACCACGGCGCTGAGCAAGAGCCTCGCGCTCGGCGGCTGGCGGATCGGCGTGGCCCGGCTGCCCGAGGACCTGCGCGGCCTGCGCGACCGGCTCGCCGGGGTGGCCAGCGAGATCTGGTCGAGCGCGTCCGGCCCCGTCCAGGAGGCGGCGGCCTACGCCTTCGGCGAGCCGGCGGAGATCGCCGACCGGGTCGCGGCGAGCCGCCGTCTGCACGCGGCCGTGGCGACCGCGATGGCGGAGCGGTTCGCCGAGGCCGGAGCGCGCGTGGTGGCCCCGCAGGGCGGGTTCTACTGCTACCCGGAGTTCGCCGGGCCGGTCGGCGACCGTCTGCGCGAGCGGTTCGGGATCGAGACCTCCGCCGACCTGGCGGACCTCCTCCTCGAGGAGCACGGCGTCGGGGTGCTGCCCGGCAGCGCGTTCGGCGACCCGCCCGAGGCGTTGCGGCTCCGGGTGGCGAGCAGCCTGCTGTACGGCGACACTCCCGAGCAGCGCGACGCGGCTCTCGGCGCGCCCGACCCGCTCACGGTGCCCTGGATCGCGGCCGCCCTGGACCGTGCCACCGAAGTGCTGACGGCGCTGACCGCCCGGGTCCGCGAGGCGGTTCCCGCGTCCGTCTGAGCCCGATCGGGGTCGCCGGGTCCACGCGCCCCGGCGACCCGCCGCGCGGGAACGGCCGGGCACGGCCCGGGGAAGTGGTCAGGGGCGGCGGCGCAGGAGGGCGAGGAACATCGCGTCGGTGCCGTGCCGGTGCGGCCAGAACTGGGCGTACGGGCCGTCGCCCAGGCCGGGCACCTCCTTCAGGTGCGCGGGCGCGTCCAGCCGCTCCACGTCGTCCCGGCCGCGCAGGACGTCGTCGACGACGACCCTGGTCTCGGCCAGGTGCGGCGAGCAGGTGACGTACGCGACCACGCCGCCGGGCCGTACGGACTCCAGCGCCGACGCGAGCAGTCGCCGCTGCAGCGGGCCGAGCTCGGCCACCGCCTCGGGGCTACGCCGCCAGCGCGCCTCCGGGCGGCGGCGCAGCGCGCCCAGGCCGGTGCACGGCGCGTCGACCAGCGCCCGGTCGAACGAACCGGGCCGCCAGGCGGGCCGGGTGCCGTCCACGACCGCCACCTCGCCGGCCGCGTCGACGCTCTTCGCGACGAGCCGGGCGCGGTGCGGCTGGACGTCGCAGGCGAGCAGGTGCGCGCCGCGCTCCCCCGCCAGCCCCGACAGCAGACCGGCCTTGCCGCCCGGCCCGGCGCACAGGTCGAGCCAGTGGCGGTCCGGGCCCTCGATCGCGACGCGGGCGAGGGCCAGGGCGACGAGCTGGCTGGCCTCGTCCTGGACGGCGGCGCGGCCCTCGGCGACCGCAGGGATGGAACCGGGATCCCCTTCGGGGAGATAGGCGGCGTACGGGGAGTACGCGGCGGGCTCGCCGCCGAGCTCGGCGACGGCCGCGCGGCCCGGGCGGGCCACGAGGGTGACGCGGGGACGCTCGTTGTCGGCGGCCAGCAGCGCCTCGACCTCCGCCGGCCCGGCCGCGTCGCGCAAGGCGTTGACGATCCAGCGCGGATGGCTGTGCACGACCGCGAGCCGCCCGGTCTCGTCCTCGGGCGCCACGATGCCCAGCCACGTGTCGAGGTCACGGGCGGAGACCTTGCGCAGCACCGCGTTGGCGAACTTGGCCTGGCCGGGACCGGCCACCGAACGGGCCAGGTCGACGGTCGTTCCGACGGCGGCGTGCGCGGGGATACGGGTGCGCAGCAACTGGTGGACGCCGAGCCGCAGGACGTTCAGCAGCGGCCGGTCGACCTTGGCCACCGGCCGGTCGCTGCACACGTCGAGCACCGCGTCGTACGTGCCGCGTCCGCGCAGCGTGCCGTAGGTCAGCTCGGTCGCCAGCGCGGCGTCCCGGCCGGTCAGGCCGCGCTCGCGCAGCAGCGACGGCAGCAGCAGGTTGGCGTAGGCGTCGCGCTCGTCCACGGCCTGGAGCACGTCGAACGCGGTGCGGCGCACGGGGTCGCGCGGGCGGCGCCGCTGCGGAGGACGGTTGGGCCGGTCGCCCTGGCCGGGCGTGCGACGGGGTCGCCGGGGAGGCATCAGGTCAGCTCGTCCTCGTCGGTCGGGTGGACGCCGCGCGCCCAGGCGGCCGCGTCCATGCGCTGCTTGCCCTGCGGCTGGACCTGCCCGAGCAGCACCGGGTGGGTGCCGGTCCCGGCGAGGACCTCGCGCTTGGTCACCCGCAGCCGGCCGGGCGCGAGCGGCTCCGCGTCGGGGACGGGCCGGACCGGACCCAGCTTGAGCCGCTCGCCGCGGAAGGTCGTCCAGCCCCCGGGCGCGGGCGTGCAGGCGCGCAGCAGCCGGTCGACGCGCAGGGCGGGCTTGGACCAGTCGACGCGGGCGTCGTCCGGGGTGAGCTTGGCGGCGTACGAGACGCCGTCGGCGGGCTGCGGACGAGGCTCCAACGTGCCGTCCTCGATGCCGTCCATCGTCGCGACGAGCAGGTGCGCGCCGGTCCCCGCCAGCCGGCCCAGCAGGTCGCCGCTGGTGTCCTCGGGCAGGATCGGCTCGGTGACGACGCCGAACACCGGCCCGGTGTCGAGGTCCGCCTCGATCTGGAACGTCGCCGCGCCGGTGATGTCGTCGCCGTGCAGCACGGCGTGCTGCACGGGCGCCGCGCCCCGCCAGGCGGGCAGCAGCGAGAAGTGCAGGTTGACCCAGCCGTGCCGCGGGATGTCCAGCGCCGAGCGCGGGATCAGCGCGCCGTACGCCACGACCGGGCAGCAGTCCGGCGCGATGTCCCGCAGCCGGTCGAGGAACTCCGGGTCCTTCACCTTCGCGGGCTTCAGCACCTCGACGCCCGCCTCGGCCGCCCGCTCCGCGACCGGGCTCGGCGTGAGCCGGCGCCCGCGCCCGGCGGGCGCGTCCGGGCGGGTGACGACCGCGACGACCTCGTGGCGGGACTCCAGCAGTGCCTCGAGGGCGGGCACCGCGGTCTCCGGTGTTCCGGCGAATACCAGGCGCACTAGCGGTCTCCGTCCGCGCTCACAGGGCCTTGCCGAACGTACGGTGCGGGGAGTCCTTCACGATGGGCTTCGGCTCGCCGAACCACTCGGCCTCCCGGATCGCCTTCATCGCGGCCTTGCGCTGCTCCGGGTCCAGCCGGTCGATGAAGATGATGCCGTCCAGGTGGTCGGTCTCGTGCTGCACGCAGCGGGCCAGCAGGTCGGTGCCCTCCAGCACGATCGGCTCGCCGTACATGTTGAAGCCCTTGGCCACGACGCCGAAGGCGCGCTTGGTCGGGAAGGCGAGGCCGGGCAGCGACAGGCAGCCCTCGTCGCCGTCCTGCTGCTCCTCGGACAGGTCGAGGGTGGGGTTGACGACGTGACCGAGCTGGTCGTCGACGTAGTAGGTGAAGACCCGCAGGCCCACGCCGAGCTGGGGCGCGGCCAGCCCGGCGCCCGGCGCGTCGAGCATCGTGTCGGACAGGTCCTTGACCAACGTCCGGAGCTCCTTGTCGAAGTCCTTGACCGGATCCGCCGGGGTCCGCAGGACCGGGTCACCGAAGAGGCGGATGGGCTTGACTGCCACGTACGGCTCCGTTCGACGTTCTGGGGCTGAAGCACCCAGTCTACGGACGCGACCAGGTGATCGATGACACCGTGAGCGAAGCCGGCGTCGTCCCCCGCGACGAAGATGTCGACGGTCCGGCGGTCACCGCCGGACCGGGAGGGCGTCACGGGCGATGGCCTCCCGCTCGGCGGCCTCCCGCGCCGCCGCCTCCTGTTCGGCTGCCGCGCGACGGTCGAAGGCGGCACGAGCCGCGGCGATCTGGCCCTGGTGCTCCTCGGTCCAGGTGACCAGCGCGCGAATGGTCGTGTGCAAGGTCGCGCCGAGCGCCGTCAGTTCGTAGTCGACACGCGGCGGAACCGTCGGATGCACCGTGCGGCTCACCAGGCCGTCACGCTCCAGATGACGCAGGGTGCGGGTCAGCATCCGCTGGCTGATCCCGTCGATCATGCGTCGGAGCTCGGTGAAGCGCAGGCTGCGCCGGTCGAGCAGGGCGATGACGAGGAGCGACCACTTGTCCGCGACTCGGTCGAGGATCTGCCGGACCTCGCAGTCCTCACGGGTGTCCCACTGCAGGACGTCGTAGTCGCCGTCGGTATCCCCGCAGTAACCGGGGGACTTCGAAGTGCCGTCTTCCACGGTCCCCAATGGTGACCAACGATGTTGCCGGTTACAAGAGGGAACCGGCGGTCACTTCGATAACCGTCCTGGTCCCGTGGCTCCGAGAGGAATATCCATGCCCCCATCCGACGACCGCATGGACCCGCGCGCGTGGAGCGTGCTGTTCGTCCTGGCCGGCGCCATCTTCCTGGAAGGGATCGACGTGGCGATGCTCAACGTGGCGTTGCCGTCGATCCGGGCGGACCTGGGTCTGTCCACCGGGATGCTCAGCGGCGTGGTCAGCGCCTACGTGCTCGGTTACGGCGGGTTCATGCTCCTGGGCGGCCGTACCGCCGACCTGCTGGGCCGCCGCCGTATGTTCCTGTTCTGGCTGGCGGTCTTCCTGGTCTTCTCCGGCCTGGGCGGCCTGGCCACCACGGGCTGGGTCCTGCTGCTCGCCCGGTTCGTCACCGGAGTCGCGGCCGCGTTCATGGCACCCGCCGGCCTGGCGCTGGTGACCGCGAACTTCCCCGATGGCCCGCGACGCACCAGAGCCCTCGGCGTGTACGCCGGGACGGCCGCCGGCGGTTTCTCGCTGGGTCTGGTCGCCGGTGGCCTGCTGACCTCGCTCGGCTGGCGATGGGTGTTCTTCGCCCCGGTGGCGTTGTCCGCGGTGATCCTGTGCGCGGCGATCCCCCTTCTGCGCGATGAAGAGCCGGACGAGCGTCCCGCGCGCGGCTTCGACCTGGCCGGCGCGCTCACGGCCACCGGCGCGATGCTGTCGCTCGTCTACGGGGTGGTACGGCTGGAGCACCCCGGGGCCGGGCTCGCCGGCACGCTGACGGCCTTCGCGGGCGGGCTGGTGCTCCTGGCGGTGTTCGTCGCGATCGAACGGCGGTCGGCCGCGCCGCTGGTCCGGCTGGGCATTCTGCGCTCGGGTCCGCTCGTCCGGGCCGACCTGGGCGCGATGCTCTTCCTCGCCTCGTTCGCCGGCTTCCAGTTCCTGGCCACCCTCTACCTCCAGGAACTGCGCGGCTGGACCACCCTGCAGACCGGCCTGGCCATGCTGGTCATCGGCGTCGACACCGTCCTGGCTCCGACCGTGACGCCACGGCTGGTGAACAGGTTCGGCAACGTCCGCGTGCTGTTCGGCGGGCTGGTGCTGGCCGCCCTCGGCTACGCGCTCTTCCTGCCGGTCCGGCTGGACTGGACCTACGCGGCCATGCTCCCCACCATGGTGCTGCTCGGACTGGCGTTCTCCCTCACGTACGGCCCCCTCACCATGGCCGGCACCGAGGGCGTCGACGAGCGGGAGCACGGTCTGGCCGGCGGGCTGCTCTACACCGCCATGCAGTTCGGCACGGCGGTGGGACTGTCCGCGGTCACCGCCGTCAACGTCGCCGCCCTCGGAACGGCGACGACGCGCGGAGCGGCGCTCGACGCCATCCGGGCCGCCCTGCTCGTCCCCGTCGCGTCGGCGGTCGTCGCCGTGGTGATCACGGCCTTCGGTCTCCGGTCCCGTACCGGCACCGGCGCCGCCACCGAAGAGATCACGGAGCCCCGCCCCGCACCTGCCGACATTCCGGCCTGACCACGAACGGAGGATCGGATGGCCACCAAGGTGACCACGTTCACCGCCATCGAGGATCGATTCAACGCCTACGTCGGCGGCATCGTCCGCCTGAGCGCCCCGGCCCGCGCGGGAGCCCGCCCGGACCCCGCCGCGGGCACGCTCAGATGAGCTCCAGCGGGTCGATCCGGACGCGGACGACCTCGGTCGTCTTGCGGGCGCTGCGGGCGGCCTGGGCGGTCTTGAGGCACCGGGCCAGCACGGCGCCGCGGGCGCGGTCCACCCGGACCAGGGCGCGCTCCTGGCCGTCGCCGACCTCCACCGGCCCCAGCACCTCGGCGTCCGGCGGCAGGTCGGCCGCCTCCACCAGCTCGCGGACGGCCTGCGGCGTGCCGGTCAGGGACGCCATGCGCACGGCGGGCGGGAAGCCGAGCTCCCGGCGCTCGGCCAGCTCCCGTTCGGCGAACGTCACGGGGTCCCAGCGGATCAGCGCCTGCACCGGGGCCAGCGCGCCGTCGGCGAGGACGACGACCGGCCCGCCGGGGCGGACGAGGCCGGCGGCGTTCGTCCACCGGCGCAGCGTCTCCTCACCGGCCCGCAGGTCGGCGCGGCCGAGCAGCACCCAGCCGTCGAGGAGCAGCGCGGCCGCGTACCCCTCCGAAGGCGCCGGCTCCGCGCCGGGGGTGGCGACGACCAGCGCCGGCTCGGCGCCCACGGTCGCGAGCACGCCGTCCCGCCCCGAGGTGCGGATCGGCACGCCGGGGAAGGCGCGGCCCAGCTCCTCCGCGGTGCGCCGGGCGCCCACCACGACCGCCCGTACGTGTCCGCTCCCGCACTCCGGGCAGCGCCACGCCCCGGCGATGCGACCGCACCACCGGCAGTACGGCGCGGCGTGCCCCGAGGTCAGCGCCAGCGGCCCCTCGCACTCCTGGCAGCGCGCCGGTCCCCGGCAGCGGGCGCAGGCGAGGGCGGGGACGTAGCCGCGGCGCGGCACCTGGACGAGCACCGGCCCCTTCTCCAGGCCCTGCCGGGCCGCCCGGAACGCCAGGGCCGGCAGCCGCGCGGTGCGGGCGGCCTCGTCGCGGGCGAGTTCGGCGTCGTCACCGGCGGGCCGGACGTACGGCATCGACCGCCGCAGCCGGTCCCGGTCCGGGACGAGCGGATGCGCCCAGCCCGTCTCCACGAGCTGCGTGGCGTCGGTCGTACGCGTGAACCCGCCGATCAGCGCGCCGGCTCCGGCCCGGTGGGCGCGCAGCGCGAGCACCTCGCGGGCGTGCGGGTACGGGGCGTGCGGCTCGGTGTGGACGTCGTCGCCGTCGTCCCAGAGCACCACGAGGCCGAGGTCGCGCACCGGGGCGAACATCGCGGCGCGCGTCCCGACGACGGCGGTCACCTCGCCGCGCAGCACGGCGAGCCAGCGGCGGTAGCGCTCGGCCGGGCCGAGTTCGGCGGTGAGCGCGACATGGCGGCCCGGGCCCAGCGCGGCCTCGAGGGCCGTGTCGACCCGCGCCACCTCCCGGCCGTCCGCGACCACGATCAGGACCCCGCGCCCCCCGTCCAGGGTGGCCCGCGCGGCACGGGCGACCGCGCCGGTCCAGTCGGTCCCCGGCAGGGCGGTCCACACCGCGCGGGGCGCGCGCCCCTCCCGCAGCGCGGCGAGGAACGACGGCCCGGCCCGATAGGCGTCCCACGGCCCGGGACCGCCATCGGCCGCCCCGGTCCCCTCGGCGCCCGACCCGACGGCCTCGACGCCCGGCCCGGCGGCCAGGGCGGCCGAGCCGGTGCCCTCGGTGACGGGTTCGGTCCCCTCGGCGTCCGGTCCGGCGGTCTCGGCGTGCGCCTCCCCCTCGGCCGGCTCGGCGTCCCCTTGCCGGCCGGCCTCGCCGGTCGACGCCTCGGCGAGGTCCCGGTCCAGGTCGGTGCCCGGCTCGGCGCCGCCGGCGTCCGTGGCCGCGGTCACCCGCTCCTCGTCCTCGTCCCGGCCGACGGTCACCGCCTCCCCGGGTCTCCGCTCCGCTTCGACGCGGGCGTGCCGGGGCGGGACGGCGAGGCGCAGGACGTCGGCGAGGGTGCCGGCATAGCGGTCGGCCACCTCGCGGACGAGCGCGGCGATCTCAGGCGTCAGCACGGGCTCGGGGGAGATCACGCGGTCGAGGAAGGACAGCCGCCCGCCGTGGTCGCTCTCCTCGACGCGGTCGAGCAGGAAGCCGTCGACCAGCTGACCGGCGAACCGCACGCGTACCCGGCAGCCCGGCACCGCCTTCTCGTCCAGCTTGGCGGGGACCAGGTAGTCGAACGGCCGGTCCAGGTGCGGCAGGGAGACGTCGACGGCGACCCTGGCGACCTTCAGCGCCTCCGCGGGCCGCCGTACGCCCTTCGCCGGCGCCTTTCCGGACGTCGTGCGGCCGGCGCGCACGCCCGGACCGGCGGCCGCGCCCGCGTCAGGGGTGGCGGCCGTCAGGCCGTCCATCCCGGGGATCTGGGGAGTGGTCCCGAGTCCCCCGCCGTCGTTCGCCATTCCCCCGTCCTACCAGATCGCACGGACGCCGAAGCCGCCGCGAACCGGCGGGATCCCATGATCCGGAGGGTTCGTCAGACCGATCATGGATTCAGCGCAGAAGACCGAGGCCGTGAGTCCGATGACCGACGCCGAACGGATCGACTTCGCGGATCTGTGCCGGGACCTCCAGGGGATCGTGTGCGACTATCCGTACTGCGATCCCGCCTCCGTGCTGCAGGTGGCGGCGTGGGATCTGCGGGACCGGACGGGGGACGGCCAACACCCGGGCCGCGAGGATGCCCCCGGTCTCCTGCTCGCCCTGCACGCGGCGTCCTGGTACGCCGTGTCGGGACGGATCGACGACCTCGCGGTCGTCGACTCGATGATCGAGGCCCTGGAGCGGGCGGCGGCCGGCTACGAGGCGGGCTCCTGCCCGCACCCGGGAGGCGAGGGCCATCCCGACCTGACGGACGAGAGCCCCGACTCGATCGTGTCCTTGATCCTGCCGCTCTATGACGAGGAGGGGTGGGCGGACTACTACGGGACGGACTTCGCCGAGGCCGCGGGGGAACGCGCCCGCTGGTCCTGTCCCGGGTTCCTCCGCGGTGTCGCCGAGAACACGCTGGCGGCCCTCCGCGCAGGGCGGGACGAGCTGTTCGGTCCCCCGAACATCGACGCCCTGGAACGCGTCTATCTGAAGCCCGACGGCCGGGCCGACACCTCTCGGCTGACCCGCGACGCCGGCGACGCGTGGTGCGGCGGCTCTCCCGGGCTGACGGAGAAGGCGAGCGTCCTGGCCGCCCACCGGCTGGCCCACGGCGCCCTTGAGGAGGAGCGGCTGCCGCTGTCGCTCACCGTCGGCTTCGCCGTGCGGCACGCGACGTGGAAGGCGATCCCCCCGGAGACGGCCGAGCTCTACCACCGGGCGCTCGAGGCTCCGCTCGCCGCGCCGTGCCCGCATTCCGACGGACACCCCGGCGTCGACGTGGAGGCCAGGGACTGGGCGCGACTCGCGAGGGCCCTGCACGACCCGGATGCGGAGAGGGGAATGGCGGTGGACGAGGCCGCCGTGCGATGCCCGAGATTCGCCGCCGAGCGGGCCGTCGCGCTGCTCCGCGTCACCGGGGAACACCTCGCCCGGGACTGAGCGCTCCGGTCACCGGCGCAGGGCGCCGGTGACCGGGCTCGGTCCGAGACGTGCGGCGGCGACGCGCTTGGGCACGACCATGCGCCAGGCGTCCTGGACGAGTTCGCGCATCTCGTCCTCGCCGAGCGCGGCCAGACGGGCTTCGACCCAGTTGAAGCGTTGGCCGGAGAGGCCGGGCAGGCGGAACTTCTCCGGCTCTCCGGCGACGAGCGCGGCGCGCTCCTCCTTCGGGAAGGCGAAGCCCATCCACTCCTCATCGGCGGAGAGCGCGACGTAGACGATCCGCCCGACGCGGAACTTCACGCGGTCCCTGATCAGGTGCTCTTCCGTACGCGGCAGCGCCGACGCGACGCGCCGTACGTCCTCGACCGTGACCATTCCCGCCCGCCTCTCCCGCACGGTCCCTATGGTCTAACAGTCCGGCGCGGCACAGGCGAGTCCGGCGTCCTCAGTGGTGTCGTCCACGCGGGTCCGGCCTGGCGGTCCCTCCGGGACGTGATGCCGTTCGAGCCGGGCGGCGACGGCCAGCGCTCGCAGCGAGTGCGACCTGACCAGATGTTGCCGGGGGCCGGCGGACCGGATCCGGCGTTCGGGGATGCTGCTGTTCACCGATGACCTCCATGAAATGGGGAACATCACAGCGACCGCTAAAGGGTCACATGTGTCTCTACTACCCCAGAGCGCAAGATCATTCGTGAATATTCCGATAAGTGAATGAATTACCGGACAGGTATCAGACCGCCGTGAACGTCACCGGCAGGTGCCGCAGGCCGCGCAGGCCGCCGATGTGCCGGGGCAGCTCCCCGTACGGCACCGCGAGAGCGAGGTCGTCAAGGCGGCGCAGCGCCGTCCCGATGGCGATCCGTCCCTCCATCCGGGCCAGCGGCGCGCCGAGACAGTAGTGGACGCCGTGCCCGAACCCCAGGTGGGCGCCGGCCGGACGTGTGACGTCGAGGCGGTCCGCGTCGTCGAACTCGGCGTGGTCGCGGTCGGCGATCGCGGTCGCGATAATGACGGTCGCGCCCCGGGGAACGCGCACTCCGCCGATCTCGAGATCCTCCGCCGCGATGCGCAGGATGCCCGGGTCGACCGGCCCGTCCCAGCGCAGGAACTCCTCGACGGCGTCCGGGAGCAGACCGGGATCGTCACGAAGGAGCTTGAGCTGGCCGGGGTGGGCGAGCAACGCCGCGATCCCGTTGCCGATCAGGTTGACCGTGGTGACATAGCCCGCGACCAGCAGCAGGAAGGCCATCGCGACCAGCTCCCCCTGATCGAGGCGCTCGTCCCGGTCCGTGGCGATGATCAACGCGCCGAGCAGGTCGTCGGCGGGATCACTCCGCTTCGCCGCCAACAGCCCTTCCAGGTAGGACCACATCTGCCGCCACGCCCGGTCCACCGCCGCGACGTCGGGCCGGTCGGGATGCTGGGTGAGCATGACGTTCGTCCACTCCTGGAAGCGGTCCCGGTCCGTCAGCGGCACGCCGAGCAGTTCGCTGATCACCGTGACCGGCAGGGGCAGGGCGAACTCCTCGATCAGGTCCGCCCGCCCGGCCGGCACGACCGCGTCCAGCAGCCGGTCCGCGATCTCCTGCACCCGTGGTTCGAGCTGCGCCACCCGGCGGGCCGTGAACGCCTGCGACACCAGGCGGCGCAGCCGCGTGTGATCGGGCGGATCGAGGCGGATCATGCTCCGCATCGCGCCGTCCCGCTCCGCGGCGGGCAGCAGTTCCAGGAGCCGGTGGTCCGTGGCGCGGCGAAGGTCGCTGCTCAGACGAGGGTCCGTGAGTGCCTCCCGAGCATCCTCGTACCGCGTGACCAGCCAGGCCTCCAGCCCGCGGACGGTGACGACCCGGCGGACCGGGCCGCCCTCGCGGAGCCGGCGGTAGAAGGGGTACGGATCGGCGAGGAAGTCCGGGTTCTCGTACGGAAAGACGATCGGCTCACTCATCCGGCCCCCCGACCCGGTCACGACGGCGGCGCGGCCCACCGTCCGTACGTGCTGGTCTCCCCGCCCGGACCGGCCCTCAAGCTTCGAACTCATCACGGACGGTGACCGGCGGTTTCGGAGCCTCGCCTCCACCCCGGTCGCGCCGACCGTGATCGGGCCGGAGGAGGTCGCGGCCACGACCTCCCGGGCCGCCTCGGGCGAAGCTCCTGGCCACAGGTGGGTGAGCCGGCGTCGGCGGCCTGGTGTCCCGCCTGCCGGGCGCTGGTGAGGAACTCGGCGTCCTCCGGCGGAACGACCTCGGGATGGGTCGCGTCGGCGATCAGCAGGTCGGCGTCCCGCGCCAGCGTCACCACCTCGGGGCTCGGGCTCGTTCTCAGGGCCTGTCCGCCGCCCACGGCGTACCGAACGTTCGGCAACCGCGGCCCAGGAAGGGGCCGACACTCACATTTCACCGCCACGGCGAGACCGTCCCCGAGCATTCGGTACGGCCCGGCTCCGTGCCGGTGGACCAGCGCGTGCATCCCCTGGCCGGGAAGCGGCGAGGCCGCCTCGGACGGGTGTCCAGGGCGGCCTCGTACGAAGCGGAGCGGGTCAGAGACCGGCGGCCGACTTCAGGGCGTCGGCGCGGTCCGTGCGCTCCCAGGAGAAGTCCGGCTCCTCGCGGCCGAAGTGGCCGTACGCCGCGGTCTGGGAGTAGATCGGGCGCAGCAGGTCGAGGTCGCGGATGATCGCGGCCGGGCGGAGGTCGAAGACCTGGAGGACGGCCTCCTGGATCTTCTCGATCGGGAGCTTCTCGGTGCCGAAGGTCTCGATGAACAGGCCGACCGGGTGGGCCTTGCCGATGGCGTAGGCGACCTGGGCCTCGCAGCGGTCGGCCAGACCGGCGGCGACGACGTTCTTGGCGACCCAGCGCATGGCGTACGCGGCGGAGCGGTCGACCTTGGAGGGGTCCTTGCCGGAGAAGGCGCCACCGCCGTGGCGGGCCATGCCGCCGTAGGTGTCGATGATGATCTTCCGGCCGGTGAGGCCCGCGTCGCCCATCGGGCCGCCGATCTCGAAGCGGCCGGTCGGGTTGACCAGCAGGCGGTAGCCCTCGGTGTCGATGTCCAGGTCGGCGAGGACCGGGTCGACCACGTGCTCCTTGACGTCGGGGCTCAGCAGGTCGCTGAGGCTGATGTCGGGCGCGTGCTGGGAGGACACGACGACCGTGTCGAGCCGGACCGGGCGGTCGCCGTCGTACTCGATCGTGACCTGGGTCTTGCCGTCCGGGCGGAGGTAGGGCACCACGCCGCTGTTGCGGACGGCGGACAGCCGCCGGGCCAGCCGGTGCGCGAGGGTGATCGGCAGCGGCATCAGCTCGGGGGTCTCGCGGCAGGCGTAGCCGAACATCAGGCCCTGGTCGCCGGCGCCCTGCCGGTCGAGCTCGTCGGAGCCCTCGCCCTCGCGGGTCTCGTACGCGTCGTCGACGCCCTGCGCGATGTCGGGCGACTGGGCGCCGATGGAGACGGAGACGCCGCAGGAGTGGCCGTCGAAACCCTTGCTGGAGGAGTCGTAGCCGATCTCGAGGATCTTCTCCCGGATGACACCGGGGATGTCCACGTACGTCTCGGTGGTCACCTCACCCGCGACGTGAACCTGCCCGGTGGTGATCAGCGTTTCGACGGCGACGCGGCTGCGCGCGTCGTCCTTCAGCATCGCGTCGAGGACCGCGTCGCTGATCTGGTCGGCGATCTTGTCGGGGTGACCTTCCGTCACGGACTCGGAGGTGAACAGACGACGAGACACGTAGGTGTACTCCTTGCAGCGGCTGCTGACTGACGTAGCAGAGTGGTCGTTTCCGGTGGCCGAAGTCTAGCCGGGGCCGGTCGAGCGACGCTTGAGGCGTACAAGGGCCGGCGGCTTTACTCTAGCCGTCCGGTCACCTGATCCCATACGACGTCGGCGAGCGCCTCTTTCGAGCCGCGCGGCACGTCGACGGAGGCTCCGTCGGCCGAGAGGATCACTGCGGCGTTGTCCGGGGCGCCGAAGGTCAGCCGCTCCCCCACCTCGTTGACCACCAGCAGGTCACAGCCCTTGCGGGCGAGCTTCTCCCGGCCGTTGCGCAGCACGTCGTTCGTCTCGGCGGCGAATCCGACGATCACCTGTCCGGGACGACGCGCGGTGACGAGCTCGACGAGGACGTCGGGGTTCTTGACCAGGCGGATCGGGTCCGGCTCGGCCCCGTCCGTTTTCTTGATCTTCACGTCCTGGTAGCCGGCCGGCCGGAAGTCGGCCACCGCGGCGGCCATCACCACGGCGTCGGCCTCGCCGGCCGCCTTGAGCACGGCGTCGCGCAGCTCGAGCGCCGAGCCGACGCGCAGGACGTCGGCGCCCGCCGGGTCCGGCAGCGCGACGTTCGCGGCGACGAGCGTGACCCGGGCGCCGCGCGCGAGCGCGGTCCGCGCCAGGGCGTACCCCTGCAGGCCGGACGAGCGGTTGCCGATGAACCGCACCGGGTCGATGGGCTCCCGGGTGCCGCCCGCCGACACGACGACGTGGCGTCCGGCGAGGTCGGCCGGCAGGTTTCGCCGCGCCAGGACGAGGCGCGCGGCGTCGAACAGGGCGTCCGGATCGGGCAGCCGCCCCTTGCCGGAGTCGGCGCCGGTCAGCCGCCCGACGGCCGGCTCGATGACAACGCAGCCCCGCGAGCGCAGCGTCGCGACGTTGGCCTGGGTCGCGGGGTGCTCCCACATCTCCGTGTGCATCGCGGGCGCGAACACGACCGGGCACCGGGCCGTCAGCAGGGTATTGGTCAGCAGGTCGTCGGCGAGGCCGTGCGCCGCCCGGGCCAGCAGGTCGGCGGTGGCCGGGGCGACGAAGACGAGGTCGGCGCCCTGCCCGAGGCGGACGTGCGGCACCTCGGCGACGCCCGACCAGACCTCGGTCGTCACCGGCTCGCCGGACAGCGCCGCCCACGTCGGCTCGCCGACGAAGCGCAGCGCGTCACGCGTCGGGATCACCCGGACGTCGTGGCCGGACTCGGTCAGCCGCCGCAGCAGCTCGCAGACCTTGTACGCGGCGATGCCGCCGCCCACCCCGAGGAGCACGCGGGGCCGCCCGGACCGCGCCGCGACCTCACTCACCGGCAGGCCCTTTCACCGGGCACGGCGCGACGCCGATGAGACGCCGCGGACGCGCGCGGGTCGGGGGCGGGACACGCCCCGGGGCCGCCGGAGGACAACTCAGGCGCCTTCGATGGCCTCGGAGTGAAGCAGGCCCTCGCGGACCTCGCGCAGCGCGATCGACAGCGGCTTCTCCTGAACCTGGGTCTCCACCAGGGGACCGACGTACTCCAGGAGGCCCTCGCCGAGCTGGGCGTAGTAGGCGTTGATCTGACGGGCACGCTTGGCACCCATGATCACAAGGCTGTACTTGCTGTCGACGATCTTCAGCAGGTCGTCGATCGGCGGGTTGGTGATGCCTTCGGCACCAGGGGCATTCGATGCCACTCCTGCGCCTTCCGCTAGTCGGAGTTCGGTGGTTGTGCAGCCAGCAAGGCTACCAGCTCGGCACAGACGTCCCGGACGGACGTGTTGACGAGCGTGAGGTCGAACTCCTTCTCGGCCGCCAGTTCGACGCGGGCGGCCTCGAGGCGGCGTTCGATCACCTCGGCGGGCTCCGTGCCACGGCCGACCAGGCGGCGGACCAGCTCGTCCCAGGACGGCGGCGCGAGGAACACGAACAGCGCCTCCGGCATGGCCGCGTGCACCTGGCGGGCGCCCTGCAGGTCAATCTCGAGCAGGACCGGCACGCCGGCTTCGAGGTGCTGGAGCACCGCGCGGCGCGGCGTGCCGTACCGATTTCCCGCGAACTCGGCCCACTCGAGCAGTTCCCCCTCCGCGACGAGCCGATCGAACTCGGCGCCGTCGACGAAGAAGTAGTGCACGCCGTGGACCTCGCCAGGACGAGGGGCACGAGTTGTCACCGAGACCGACAGCCACACCTCCGGGTGGGCACGCCGGATCTCGGCGACGACCGTGCTCTTGCCGACGCCGGACGGTCCGGAGAGGACCGTCAGGCGCCTGGACGGGATGGAGCCGCCCGCCACGGGGATGGCGGAGCCGGCCGCGGCGGTCTGCCCGCCGCGCCCGTCCGCGGCTCGGTCAGCGGGTTGCACCGCCACCGAACTCACGCTCGAGAGCGGCGCGCTGGTTGGCACCGAGACCCCGCACGCGGCGGGACTCGGCGATACCGAGCCGCTCCATGATCTGCTTGGCACGGACCTTGCCGACGCCAGGCAGGGATTCCAGCAGAGCCGACACCTTCATCTTGCCGATGACGTCGTCGGCCTGCCCATCCTTCAGAACCTCAGCGAGGGAGGTACCCCCGTGCTTGAGCCGGTCTTTGACCTCGGCACGCTCTTTGCGAGCCTTTGCAGCCTTTTCCAGGGCTGCGGCGCGCTGTTCAGGGGTTAGGGGCGGAAGCGCCACGCCGGGTCACCTCGTGTTTCCACTCGATTGAGTCGGACGGCTTGGGAACCTAGCGAGTTCAGGGCCCATAAAGCAACGTGAAAGGCCATATAGCCCGGTTTTAAGTTACCGATGTCACTCTATGCGGCGTCCTCGTCACTCACTGTATTGAAAGTAGGGGGTTCTTACACCCCGAACCGTACGACGGCCTGGCGTTTCTTGCGAGGGGAAAACGGGTCAGTCAAGCGCCCCCCGGGCACCCGACGCCCCGGACTCCCGCCCCCCGTCCGGGACGGCGCGATCCCGCGCCTCCCACCCGCCGGACCCCGCCCGGCGGACCCCGCCCAGCGGATCCCGGGCCCGGCGGCGCCGGGCCCGGGGTGGCGCGCTGTTCGGCCCCGGCGCTTCTCTAAGGACGCGTGGGGCCCGAACAGTGCGCCGCCGCTCCCCGCGCGCCCTCAGGGCCCTGACGGCCCCTACAGCCGGCGTACGAGCGCCACCGGCGCTCTCTGACGCTTCCCGCCGCCGGGCCGGGCGCACGCCGCCTGTGTGGCCCGCGTGCGGAACCGCAGGCGCGCCGCCGCGCCCCGATCCCAAGGCGCTCACGACTCCGCTACGGCCCGCGTACGGGGCTGAACGTTTCGACGCGGTGGCCGACCCCGAAGACGCACGCCGACACCCGACGCCCAGCGTCGTGCGCCAGGGGTCGCACTGGGCCGTCGTCGTTGCCACGTTGCCGTCGCTACGGCCGGAGGACGCCCGGAAAGTCGCGTTTCGGCGGTCAATAGTGACGGCAAAGATCGTCGCGGCGCGGCATCGCGCCGCAGTGCGGCGCGATGCGGAGCGGCGGCGAGGGCGTGGGCTGGGAGGTGCGGAATGCTCGGTGAACGCGGCGCACGGAACGATCTCGGGGGGCGTTGCGCGGGGCCGGGTGGCTCAACGTCGCTACCGGGCCTCCCCAGGGGCTCACGCCGACCTCTACGGCCCGTGTACGGAGGCCGGGCGCCTCTGAGCGCCCTCGGAACGCCGGGGCCGTACGCCGCCCTGTGCGGCCCGCGTACGGCCGGGCGGTCCCCGATGGCGGGTGGCCGGCGCGGCTCCCGTACCGCCCGCGAAAGGTCGGACAACGGATGGCCGGCGCGGACCGCATACGGCTCGCGGAGGGCCGGCGCGGGCCGCGTGCAACCCGCGAAGGGTCGGCGCGAACCCCTCTCGGCTCGCGGAGGGCCGGAGCGGTCAGGCGGTGCCGGTGCGGCGGAGCGCCGCCGCGATGCCCGCCGCCGCGGCGCCCGGGTCCGGGGCGCCGGTGATGGGCCGCCCGATGACGAGAAGGTCGGCTCCGGCCGCGAGGGCCTCCTCCGGGGTGGCGACCCGCGCCTGGTCCTGCGTCGCGCTGCCCGCGGGCCGTACGCCCGGCGTGATGAGCGTGATGTCGGGTCCGACCTCCGCCCGGACGTCCGCTACCTCGCGGGGAGAGCACACCAGCGCCTGGGCCCCGGCTCCGACCGCCAGAGCGGCCATACGGCGCACGACGTCGGAGGCCGAGCCGCCCAGTCCCAGCGCGTCCAGATCGGCCTCTGACAGCGACGTGAGGACCGTGACGGCCGCGATCTTGGTCTGCGGGGCCGCCTCGACGGCCGCGCGGATCATGGCGGCGCCGCCGCCGGCGTGCACGGTGAGGTACGCCGGCTTGAGCCGGGACACCGCGTGCGCGGCGCCCGCGACGGTCGCCGGGATGTCGTGCAGCTTCAGATCGAGGAAGACCTGGACGCCGCTGGCGCCGCGGACGCTGGCGACGACGTCGGGGCCGTAGCGCAGGTAGAGCTCCAGGCCGACCTTGACCGTGCTGACGTGCGGCGTGACCAGCGCGGCCCAGCGCGCGGCGGTCTCGAGGTCCGCCGCGTCGAGCGCGACGGCGATGGGAGCGGTGTTCACTGGGTGGTCTCCTGTTCGATCGGCTCGGTCGAGCCCGCGCCGGCGGTGTCCCCGGCGACCGCCAGGCCGACGTTGGGGTCGATGCGGCGGTGGAGGCTCCCCGCCGGTTTGTGGGCGAGCCCCACGACGTCGGCGAGCCGGTCGATGCCGCGCTCCTTCAACGCCCCCTCGAGCTCGCGCAGGATGCGTACGCACGCCGACGGGTCGTGCAGGGTCGCCGTGCCCACGGCGACGGCCGATGCGCCCGCCAGGACGAACTCCAGGACGTCCAGGCCGGTCCGGATCCCGCCGATCCCGATGATGGGCACCTCGGGCAGGGCGGCGTGCACCTGGTAGACGCAGCGGACCGCCACGGGGCGGATCGCCGGTCCGGACAGCTCGCCGGTGATGCCGGCGAGCCGGGGGCGGAGGGTGGTGGTGTCGATGGCCATGCCGTGCAGCGTGTTGATCATCGACAGGCCGTCCGCTCCGGCGTCGGCGCACGCCATGGCGACGCCGACGATGTCGGTGACGTCGGCCGACAGCTTGGCGACCACGGGGAGGCGGCGCGGCGTGCTCGCGCGCACCGCGCGTACGAGGCGGCCGGCGGCCGACGGGTGGGCCGCGAACATCGACCCGCGGTCCTCGACGTTGGGGCAGGAGAGGTTGATCTCCACGGCCGAGACGCCGGGCGCGTCGCCGAGCCGGCGGGCCACCTCGGCGTACTCCCCCACGCTGCCGCCGGCGACCGACACGACGACGCGGGCCTCCCGCTCGGCGAGCCAGGGCAGGTCGCGCCGCAGGAACGTCTCGATTCCCGGGCCCTGCAGCCCGGCGGCGTTCAGCACGCCGGAGGGGGTCTCGGTGAGCCGGGGGGCGGGCCGGCCGGCGCGCGGCTGCGGCGTGATGGACGGCGTCACGAGCGCGCCCAGCCGGCCGACGTCGAAGAAGCGGCCCAGCTCGCGGCCGGTCCCGCCGCAGCCGGCCGCGGTCAGCACCGGGTTCGGCAGCGTGAGGCCGCCGAGGCGGGTCTCCATATCGATCATGACAGGTTTCCGGGGAGCACCGAGCGGGGGGCGCCGTAGGCGTCGAACGGGATCGTGCCGAGGTCGTCCCAGCGCACCCGCTCGCCGCGGAACACCGGGCCCTCCACGCACGAGCGCGCCATGTGCGTGACGCCCTCGTCGTCGATGACCGGGAGCACGCAGGCCTGGCAGACGCCGACGCCGCAGGACATGGGCTCCTCGACGGCGACCTGCACCGGCAGGTCGTAGCGGACGGCGATCCGGGACACCGCGCGCAGCGTCTCGGTCGGGCCGCAGGCGTACAGCACCTCGGCGCCGACCTCCTCGACCACGGCCGCCAGGAGGTCCTCGGGGCGGCCCCGGTGACCGAGCGAACCGTCCTCGGTGACGACGGACGTCGACTCGCCGACGCGGCGCGCCGCGCGCGTGCCGTAGACGTGGTCGGACTCGGCGCCGCCGAGCACGAAGTGGACGGCGCAGTCGCGCTGGCGGAGCACGGCGGCGAGGGGGAAGAGCACCGCCCCCGAGTGCCCCTCGCCGATGAGGACGCAGCGCACGGGGTGGCGCGGCAGCGGGAAGGGGCGGCCGAGCGGGCCCGCGACGTCGAGGATGTCGCGCGGCCGGAGCGCGGCCAGCCACTCGGTGCCGGCGCCCCGTACCGCGAAGACGATCTCGACGGTGCCGCCGTAGTCGGGCTTGACCTCGCGGACGAAGAAACACCGCCGCGTCAGCATGCTCGACCGATCGCCGCCGACGGCCAGGGCGACGAACTGCCCCGGCCGGAAGCGTTCGGCGATGCCCGGGGCCACCAGCGTCATCGCGTGGTAGGCCCCGGTCCGCCTGATCGTCAGGACCGTTCCGGGCACCTGTACCGGTGCGACCGGTGAGTCGGTCAACTGTCCTCCTCGCCACCCCAGAGGTGCTGGGCGTGCTCCTGCAGCGACCGGACCCCGATGACGCCCGCGGCGGTCGCCTCGATGCCCTGGACGGCCGCGCCGAGCGCCTGCACCGTGGTGAGGCAGGGGACGCCGCGCAGGACCGCGGCGGTGCGGATCTCGTACCCGTCGAGGCGCGGCCCGGACTGCCCCGGGCTGCCGAACGGGGTGTTCACGATGAGGTCGACCTCGCCGTCGAGGATGCGCCGCACGATCGTCGGCTCGCCGTCCGGCCCGGGGCCGGCGCTGTGCTTACGCACGATCTTGGCACGCACGCCGTTGCGCCGCAGGACTTCCGCCGTCCCCTCAGTGGCCAGGATCTCGAATCCGAGGTCCGCGAGCCGCTTCACCGGGAAGATCATTGCTCGTTTGTCGCGGTTCGCGACGGAGACGAACGCCCGGCCCTTGGTGGGCAGCGAGCCGTACACCGAGATCTGGGACTTGGCGTACGCCGTGCCGAAGACCGTGTCGATGCCCATGACCTCGCCGGTGGAGCGCATCTCCGGGCCGAGGATGGTGTCGACGCCGACGCCCTCGGGGGTGCGGAAGCGGTCGAACGGCAGCACCGCCTCCTTGACCGAGATCGGCGCGTCGAGCGGGAGCCGCCCGCCGTCGCCGGTCGCGGGCAGCACGCCCTCGGCGCGGAGCCGGGCGATGCTCTCGCCCATCATCACGCGGGCCGCCGCCTTGGCCAGCGGCACGGCGGTGGCCTTGGACACGAACGGCACCGTACGGGAGGCACGCGGGTTGGCCTCCAGGACGTACAGGACGCCCGCCGAGAGGGCGTACTGGACGTTCATCAGGCCGCGCACGCCGATCTCGCGGGCGAGGGCCTCGGTGGAGGTGCGGATGCGGTCGATGTCCTCGCGGCCGAGCGTGATCGGCGGCAGCGCGCACGCGGAGTCGCCGGAGTGGATGCCGGCCTCCTCGATGTGCTCCATGACGCCGCCGAGGTAGAGCTCCTCGCCGTCGTACAGCGCGTCGACGTCGATCTCGATGGCCTCGTCGAGGAACCGGTCGACGAGCACGGGGTGCTCGGGGTTCCACTGCCCGCCGCCGGCGCGCTCGATGTAGCCCTTCAGCGTGTCCTCGTCGTAGACGATCTCCATGCCGCGCCCGCCGAGGACGTACGACGGCCGGACCAGCACCGGGTACCCGATCTCGGCGGCGATCGCCGCCGCCTCCTCGTACGTGGTGGCGGTGCCGTGCTTGGGCGCGGGCAGGTCCGCGCGGGCGAGGACCTGCCCGAACGCGCCGCGCTCCTCGGCGAGGTGGATGCTCTCCGGCGAGGTGCCGACGACCGGCACCCCGGCGTCCTTCAGCTTCTGCGCCAGCCCCAGCGGCGTCTGCCCGCCGAGCTGCACGATCACGCCGGCGACCTCGCCGGTCTCCTGCTCGGCGTGCACGACCTCCAGGACGTCCTCCAGGGTGAGCGGCTCGAAGTACAGCCGGCCGGAGGTGTCGTAGTCGGTCGAGACGGTCTCGGGGTTGCAGTTGACCATGACGGTCTCGTAGCCGGCCTCGGCCAGCGTGAACGAGGCGTGCACGCAGCTGTAGTCGAACTCGATGCCCTGCCCGATGCGGTTCGGGCCGCTGCCGAGGATGATCACCTTGGGCTTGTCGCCCACGGGCACCTCGGTCTCCTCGTCGTAGGTCGAGTAGAGGTACGGCGTGCGGGCCTCGAACTCGGCGGCGCAGGTGTCGACGGTCAGGTAGACGGGCCGGATGCCCAGGGCCTGCCGCAGCTCGCGGACGACCTCGGCGGAGGTGCCGCGGATCTCGGCGATCTGCTCGTCGGAGAAGCCGTGCCGCTTCGCCTCGCGCAGCGCCTCCGGGTCGAGCTGGTCCTCGGCGAGAGGGGAGGCGACCTCGTCGAGCGCCGCGATCTGGTCGAGGAACCACGGGTCGATCCGGGTCGCCTCGTACAGCTCCTCGACGGTCGCTCCGACGCGCATCGCCTGCTGGACGGCGCGCAGCCGCCCGTCGTGCGGCCTGCGGGCGTCGTCGATGAGCTCTGCCTTCCGCGCGGCCCGCTCGTCCTCGGAGAGCGCCTCGGGGCTCGGGGCCCAGGAGAAGGAGCTGCCGGACTTCTCCAGCGACCTGAGGGCCTTCTGCAGCGCCTCGGGGAAGGACCGGCCGATCGCCATGGCCTCGCCGACCGACTTCATGTGGGTCGTGAGCGTCTTGTCGGCCGCGGGGAACTTCTCGAACGCGAACCGCGGCGCCTTCACCACGACATAGTCGAGGCTCGGCTCGAAGCTGGCGGGCGTCTCGCGGGTGATGTCGTTGCGGATCTCGTCGAGGGTGTACCCGACGGCGAGCTTCGCCGCGATCTTGGCGATGGGGAAGCCGGTCGCCTTGGACGCCAGCGCGCTGGACCGCGACACGCGCGGGTTCATCTCGATCACGATCATGCGCCCCGTGCGCGGGTCGATCGCGAACTGGATGTTGCACCCGCCGGTGTCGACGCCCACGGCGCGGATGACGTCGATGGCGACGTCGCGCATCCGCTGGTACTCCCGGTCGGTGAGCGTCATGGCCGGCGCGACGGTGATCGAGTCGCCGGTGTGCACGCCCATCGGGTCGACGTTCTCGATGGAGCAGACGACCACGACGTTGTCGTGCCGGTCGCGCATCAGCTCCAGCTCGAACTCCTTCCAGCCGAGGATCGACTCCTCCAGGAGCACCTCGCTGGTCGGGCTGGCGGCCAGGCCCGCGCCGGCGATGCGGCGCAGGTCGTCCTCGTCGTAGGCCATGCCGGACCCGGCGCCGCCCATCGTGAAGGACGGGCGCACGACCATCGGGTAGCCGAGCGTGCCGGCCGCGGCGAGGCAGTCGTCCATCGAGTGGCAGATCACACTCGCGGCGGACTCGGCGCCGATGTCGGCGACGATCTTCTTGAACCGCTCGCGGTTCTCCCCCGCCTGGATGGCGTCGACGTTGGCGCCGATCAGCTCGACGCCGTACCGCTCGAGGACGCCGGACTCGTGCAGCGCCACGGCGGTGTTGAGGGCGGTCTGGCCGCCCAGCGTGGGCAGCAGCGCGTCGGGGCGCTCCTTGGCGATGACCTTCTCGACGGTGTCCGGGGTGATCGGCTCGACGTACGTCGCGTCGGCGATCTCCGGGTCGGTCATGATCGTCGCGGGGTTGCTGTTGACGAGGGCCACGCGCAGGCCCTCGGACTTGAGGATTCGGCACGCCTGGGTGCCGGAGTAGTCGAACTCGGCGGCCTGGCCGATGACGATCGGGCCCGAGCCGATGACGAGGACGGATTTCAGGTCGGTACGGCGCGGCATCAGGTTCCCTGTCCGGACGCGACCGCGACGGCCACGAGGGCCAGCACGGTCAGGGCGGCGGCGACGGTGGTGAGGATGAGGGCCAGCGGTGTCGGGGGCCGGGCCCGGACGACGGCGTCGTTCGGGTCGACGGGCACGTGGCCGTGGGACGCGGTGTCGGAGGCGTGGTCGGCCTCGTGGCCGGAGACGTCGGTCATGGGCCCTCCTCCGTCGGAGGAGTGACCGGAGGCGCTGTGCTCATGAGCGGTCCATGAGGTCGCAGAAGCGGTCGAACAGGCCGGTGGCGTCGTGCGGGCCCGGAGCCGCCTCCGGGTGGTACTGCACGCTGAACGCGGGACGGTCGAGCAGCCGCAGCCCCTCGACGACGCCGTCGTTCAGGTCCACGTGGCTGACCTCGGCGCGGCCGTACGGCGTGTCGAACGGGCCGTCGAGGGGCGCCTCCACCGCGAAGCCGTGGTTGTGGCTGGTGATGTGCACCCGGCCGTCGGCGCGGTCCTGCACCGGCTGGTTCACGCCGCGGTGGCCGAAGCGCAGCTTGTACGTGCCCAGGCCGAGCGCGCGGCCCAGCATCTGGTTGCCCAGGCAGATCCCGAACACCGGCGTGCCGGTGTCGAGGACCCCGCGCAGGGACTCGACCGCGTAGTCGCAGGCGGCGGGGTCGCCCGGACCGTTGCTGTAGAAGACCCCGTCCGGTTCGAGGGCGAGGATCTCCTCGGCGGTCACGGTCGCGGGCAGGACGTGCACCTCACAGCCGCGCTCGGCCATGCGCCGGGGTGTCATCGTCTTGATGCCCAGGTCGATCGCCGCGACCCGGTGGCGCACCTCGCCCTCGGGCCGCACGACGTACGGCTCGGGCGTGGACACGACGCGGGCCAGGTCGGCGCCGATCATGTCGGGGCTGTCCAGCACGCGCTCCAGGAGCGCCTGCGGGTCGGTCTCGACGGTGCTCACCCCGGCCCGCATGGCGCCCTTGTCCCGCAGATGGCGGGTGAGCGCCCGGGTGCCGTTGATCGCGATGCCGACGACGCCGTACGCGCGCAGTTCGTCGTCGAGCGAGCGGCGCGCCCGCCAGTTCGAGACGACCCGGGACGGTTCGCGGACGACGTACCCGGCGACCTGGACGCGGCCGGACTCGGGGTCCTCGTCGTTGACGCCGGTGTTGCCGATGTGCGGCGCGGTCATCGTGACGATCTGCCGGTGGTACGACGGGTCGGTCAGCGTCTCCTGGTAGCCCGTCATGCCGGTGTTGAAGACGATCTCCCCGAACGCCTCGCCCTCGGCGCCGTACGCGGTGCCGTGGAAGGTCCGGCCGTCCTCCAGGACGAGCAGCGCCGGTTTGGTCGCGCGATTCAATTCGGTTTCCCTTCCAGAACGGTGGGGCGGCCGCGCAGGAACGTCGCCTGTACCCGGCCCGGCAGCTCGAGCCCGGCGAACGGCGTGTTCCGGCTCTTGGAGACGAATCCGGTCGGGTCGACGGCCGTGCGCACGGCCGGGTCGTACAGCGTCAGGTTCGCCGGGGCGCCGACCTCGATCGGGCGGCCCTGGCCGCTGAGGCGGCCGATGCTCGCGGGGCGGACCGACATGCGGTCCGCGACGCCGGCCCAGTCGAGCAGGCCGGTCTCGACCATGGCCTCCTGCACGACCGACAGTGCCGTCTCCAACCCGATCATGCCCATCGCGGCCGGGGCCCACTCGGTCTCCTTGGCCTCGGCCGGGTGGGGGGCGTGGTCGGTGGCGACGCAGTCGATCGTGCCGTCGGCGAGCGCCTCGCGCAGCGCCTCGACGTCGGCCTTGGTGCGCAGCGGCGGATTCACCTTGTAGACGGGGTCGTACGTCTCGGCGAGCTCGTCGGTCAGCAGCAGGTGGTGCGGGGTGACCTCGGCGGTGACCCGCCAGCCCTTGCTCTTCGCCCACCGGATGATCTCCACGGAGCCCGCGGTCGAGACGTGGCAGACGTGCAGCCGGGACCCGACGTGCGCGGCGAGCAGGCAGTCGCGGGAGATGATCGCCTCTTCGGCGACGGCGGGCCAGCCGGCCAGGCCGAGCCGCCCGGAGACCTCGCCCTCGTTCATCTGCGCCTGCTCGGTGAGCCGCGGCTCCTGGGCGTGCTGGGCGACCACGCCGTCGAACGCCTTGACGTACTCCAGCGCGCGGCGCATCAGCACCGCGTCGGACACGCAGTGCCCGTCGTCGGAGAACACCCGGACGCGCGCGGCCGAGTCGGCCATCGCGCCCAGCTCGGCGAGGCGCTCGCCCTCCAGGCCGCGGGTGACGGCGCCGACCGGATGGACGTCGCAGTGGCCGGCCTCCCGGCCCAGCCGCCAGACCTGCTCGACGACGCCGGCCGTGTCGGCCACCGGCTCGGTGTTGGCCATGGCGTGCACGGCGGTGTAGCCGCCGGCCGCCGCGGCCCGGGTGCCGCTCTCGACCGTCTCGGCGTCCTCCCGGCCGGGCTCGCGGAGGTGGGTGTGCAGGTCGACCAGGCCCGGCAGCGCGATGAGGCCGTCGGCGTCGACCACCGTGGCGTCCGGCGCCGTCAGGCCGGAGCCGACCTCGGCGACGACGCCGTCGCGGAGCAGGATGTCGGCGGGCGCTCCGCCGAGGATCCGCGCGCCCTTGATGAGGTACATCACGCGTCTTCCCTTCTCGATGCGTCGCCGCCGCGTTTCGCGTCCCCGTTGGGCGAGACGGCGCCGGCACGCGCCGTGTCGCCGCCGATCGCCGGCTCCGAACCGCCGAGGAGGAGGTACAGCACGGCCATCCGAACGGTCACGCCGTTGGCGACCTGCTCCACGATGGTCGAGCGCGGCGAGTCGGCCACCTCCGCGGCGATCTCGACGCCGCGGTTCATCGGACCGGGGTGCATGACGATCGCGTGGTCCGGGAGGGCGGCCAGGCGGCGGGCGTCCAGGCCGTACCGCCGGCTGTACTCGCGGACGGTCGGGAAGTAGGCCGCGGTCATCCGCTCCTGCTGGACCCGCAGCATCATCACGACGTCGCTCTTGGGGAGCACGGCGTCGAAGTCGTACGCGACCTCGCACGGCCAGGTGTCCACCGAGACGGGGAACAGCGTGGGCGGCGCGACCAGCGTGACCTGCGCGCCGAGCGTGTTGAGCAGCAGCACGTTGGAACGCGCCACCCGGCTGTGCAGGATGTCGCCGACGATCGTGATCCGGCGCCCGTCGAGGTCGCCGAGCCGCCGCCGCATCGTGTAGGCGTCCAGCAGGGCCTGGGTCGGGTGCTCGTGCGTGCCGTCACCGGCGTTCACGACGCTGCCGCGCACCCAGCCGGCCAGCCGGTGCGGCGCGCCGGAGGCGTTGTGGCGGATGACGACGCCGTCGGCGCCCATCGCCTCCAGGGTGAGCGCGGTGTCCTTGAGGCTCTCCCCCTTGGACACGCTGGAGCCCTTGGCGGAGAAGTTGATGACGTCCGCCGACAGCCGCTTGGCGGCCGCCTCGAACGAGATCCGCGTCCGCGTGGAGTCCTCGAAGAAGAGGTTGACGACGGTGCGCCCACGCAGCGTGGGCAGCTTCTTGATCGGGCGATCGGCGATCCGCGAGAGCTCCTCGGCGGTGTCGAGGATGAGCAGCGCGTCGTCCCGGGTGAGATCGGCCGCCGAGATCAGGTGGCGCTTCACTTGGGGACCTCCAGCACGACGGCGTCCCGGCCGTCGGTCTCGGCGAGCAGCACCTTGACCTTCTCGCGGGTGCTGGTCGGAAGGTTCTTGCCGACGTAGTCGGCGCGGATGGGCAGCTCCCGGTGGCCGCGGTCGACCAGCGTGGCGAGCTGCACGGCGCGCGGGCGGCCGAGGTCGTTCAGCGCGTCGAGGGCCGCCCGTACGGTGCGGCCGGAGAAGAGGACGTCGTCGACCAGGACGACGACGCGGTCGTCGACCCCTTCGGGCGGGAGCTCGGTGCGGCCGAGGGCGCGGGCGGGCCGCATGCGCAGATCGTCGCGGTACATCGTCACGTCGAGGGAGCCCTGCGGAACGGGCTCGCCCTCGACCTCGGCGATCCGACCGGCCAGGCGGGCGGCCAGCGTGACCCCCCGTGTCGGGATCCCGAGCAGGACGATGTCGCGGCCGCCCTTGGTGCGTTCGAGGATCTCGTGGGCGATCCGGGTGAGCGCCCGCCGGATGTCGGGGGCCTCGAGAACGGTCTTGTGACTCACATCACTATCGGGTGACGGTCCGTGCGCGGGCACGGAGGCAGCACTCACCTCGATAACCTCCTTTCCCGCCTCTCTGGACGGGTCTTAAAGGACGTCGGGCGCTCTCACGTTAGCAGCCCCGGTACTCTGCCCCTGACACCGGGACCAGCACGTTTACGCTGGTGACGACGCTGCGCAAGCGAGCCGCCGGACGCCGGGCCACGGGTATGGCAAGCTTTTACCCGGCGGTCGGCGACCCGCGCGACGCGTGGTCGCCAGGCCGCGCAAGCCCCGTTGCGCAAGGGTTTCCGCACCCTCCGAGCCCCTCTTCGGAGCCTCCGCGGACGCCGACTGTTTCGCCGCTTTTTTCCAATCAGCTTGACCTGGAGCGCTACCCGTTTTACCGTCACTGTCCGTAACCATCCCAGGAGATGGACCCCTCGGGCAGTCGGCCCCCCGGCCGGCTGAGAGTGCGCCCCACGGCACACCCGTCTCGGGACAGGCGGGAACCACCCGTCCGGGTCCCCCTCCCGGGGCCACTATCGACGACGAGAAAGTGAGCCTGGGGGCCGCACGATGCCGTCTGAATACGCAAAGGCTCTCGGCGCGAGGCTTCGCGCCATCCGCACCCAGCAGGGCCTGTCCCTGCATGGCGTGGAGGAGAAATCCCGTGGCCGCTGGAAGGCCGTCGTCGTGGGTTCGTACGAGCGGGGCGACCGCGCCGTCACCGTTCAGAAGCTGGCCGAGCTCGCCGAGTTCTATGGCGTGCCGGTGTCGGAGTTGCTCCCGGGCGGAGCCGCGCCGAGCCCTCTGGGCCCGACGCCCAAGCTCGTGATCGACCTCGAGCGACTCCAGCAGCTTCCGAAGGACAAGGCCGGTCCCCTCGCCCGTTACGCCGCGACGATCCAGAGCCAGCGGGGCGACTACAACGGAAAGGTCCTGTCCATCCGGCAGGAGGATCTGCGTTCGCTGGCGGTGATCTACGACAAGTCACCGACGGAGCTCACGGAGGAACTCATCGGCTGGGGCGTCCTCGACCCTGAGGCACGCCGCGCGGTCGAAGCGTTCTGATCCACCTTCCGGATCATGCGGCCCCTCCGGGCTGCCGCATGACCGATGCGTCGTGACGGAGCCCGTCCGGTATCCCACCGGGCGGGTTTCCTCATATGGCGCCGACGACGGCCCACCTGGGAGGCGTCCGCTACGGCCCGCCCTTGATCACGGGCGTTCACCGCGCCGTAGCAGCAGCATCCGCCAGTGATCTGCGCGTGCTCGGCCTCCCTTGGCGAGCCACGGGTCCCCGCCGCGAAGCCGTCCCGGATGGCGGACAAAGCGCTCGGTGAGAGCGCCCCCACCGCCGGGAAGTCGCGACGTTCAACCCGTTTCGTCCCTGTGGTCACCGAGCATTCGGCTCGCCATCCGAGGCGCGACGGGACGGCGAGGGCGCGGGCGCCGCGGGGCTGTGGTGTCCCGAGGGCGTGAGGCGGGGACGCCGCGCGGGGCCCGCCGGTTCGGGGGGAGGTCAGCGGCGGGACCCGCGGGCGTCGACCGGGGCTCCGTGTGCGGAGCCCGTCTCTGGAAAGGTCTCAGCCGGCGGCGGGCAGCATGGGCTGGCCCGGAACGCCGAGGGTGGTCTCGACGAGCGACACGAAGATCTCCGCGTCGTGCAGCAGCTCGTCGGCCTCGTCCGCGGTGACCGCCCGTGGCAGGCCGGCCTCCGCGGCGGCGCGCTTGTCGGCGCCGGCGGCGAAGAACGCCGCCCACTCGCGCAGCGCGGGCTCGGCCTCGGGCAGCAGCACCCAGACGCTGCGCGGCCTGCCGCGCGTCCGGGATCCGGGGTCGGCGCGCTCGGCGAGCACGGCGGCGGCGGCGCGGAGCGCCGCGAGGTGCGCCGCGACGTAGCGCAGCGCCGGGGCGGCCGACTCGGCGGCCTCGATCAGCCCGCGGCGCGCCGTCTGGAGGAGTGACATCGCCGATGCGGCGGGCCTGCGCCGGGGTGTCGGATGCAGTGGGACGGCAGTGGACGACCTTGCGGACATGACATGCCTCCTTCCGCTCGGCGGGCCCGAGGGCCCAGGGGAGCCGGGCGAAGCGCTTCCCCTCGCCCCGCCCGGCCGTCGCATCCCGCCCGGCATCGCGCTGCCCGCGAGACGATCCCCTCGGCGCGGGCCGCGAGTCCCACGCCGCACTCGAACACAGGTTCGAGCATGCATCTCAGTAAAGCGGCCCCGACTCCATTCGTCAACGTGTTCGAATAGGTGTGTCTCCGCAGTTCGAAACCCCTTACCGTTACCTGTGATGTGATCGGGTGCGATCACACTTCAAGGCAGCCGTGGCCTTGCGGCCCGGCGTTCCCCCTTCCGGGGGTTCCCGCTTCAGCGCCGAGGGCCCACCTGGGGTGGGTCTTACATCGGCTCCACGGGCGTTTAGCGTCTCCCCGCAACTCTGGGCGACGTTGGCCGCGAGGGCGGCCAGGTTGCGTGCGGCGTTCTCGTCCCGGTTGAGGATGAGGTGGCACGCGGTACACGCGTAGGTGCGCTCGGACAGGGCGAGTTTGGCTTTCACCGCGCCGCAGCCCGAGCAGGTCTTGCTGGAGGGGAACCACCGGTCGGCCACGACCAGCCGCCCACCGTTCCAGGTGGTCTTGTAGGCCAGGTGCCGCCGTACCCCGCCCATGCCGGTATCGGCGACCACGCGGGCCAGGTGTCGGTTGGACAGCATCCCGGTGACGTTGAGGTCTTCGATGACGATCGTGCCGTAGGTGGCGGCCAAGCGGCTGGTGAGTTTATGCAACCCGTCACGCCGCTGGTCGGCCACCTTCGCGTGTACCCGCCCCAACGCGGCTTTGGTCTTGCGCCAGCGCGCCGAGGGTTCCCGCCTGCCATCATCACTAGTGCGAAGGCCGTTGCGGCGGGCGAGTTGTCTGCCGAGCCTTCGGAACTTGCGCAGCGCTGCGGGCCGTGGCCCGTAAGGTGCTGCCATGCATCCCAACGTCGAACACGTCGCCGCCCGCCTGCGTGAACTGGGCGCCACCGGAGAGGTCCGCGAACTGCCCGAGGCCGCGCCCACCGCGGTCGCGGCCGCGGCTCAGCTCGGCTGCGACGTCGGCGCCATCGCCAACAGCCTCATCTTCGCCGCCGACGGCGAGGCCCTCCTCGTCCTCACCAGCGGCGCGCACCGCGTCGACACGACCGCCCTGGCCCAGCGGATCGGCGCGGCGAAGATCAAGCGGGCGGACCCGGAGTTCGTCCGGGCGGCGACGGGACAGCCCATCGGCGGGGTCGCGCCCCTCGGGCACCCGGAGCCGGTCCGGACCCTGGTCGACACGTGGCTGGCCAAGCACGACGTCGTCTGGGCGGCGGCCGGGCATCCGCACACCGTCTTCCCCACCTCGTACGAGGAGTTGCTCCGCCTCACCGGCGGCACGCCCACCGACGTCGACTGATCGCCGCCGCCCCGAGGCACTCGTCCATCGCCCCGCCGTGACCGGACCTGGACGGTCCGTGACCCGATCGTGCACGCGTCGCCGGGGACAACCGCCGAAAGGCGGTGATACAACGGTCACCTGAGGCTTAAGCGCACTCTCCGGAGCGGGTGCCCCATGGCTGGACAGGACGGTCTGCGCGCCAGTGCGGCACGCGACAAGGATTTCGTCGGCATCGACACCGCGGCGATGGCTCGGCTCATCCAGCAGATGACGAGTGCGTCGGACGCCATCACCGCCTGGCTGCGCACGAACGCCGCGCTGCCCCCGAGCGTCCCGCGTACCGGTCTGCATCAGGCGGCGGCGGTGGAGAGCTGGGCCCGCGCCCAACCGGGGATGCTCAGCCGGCGGCGGAGCTACGCGATCGCCCATCTGAGCAAGGGCGCCGCCGACATGCCGCGCGTCGGCGCCGGCCACCTCGGCGGCCGCTCGGGCGGTACGACGACGGCCGGGGCGGGACACTCCGTCGGCCATTTCCCCGACGCGCACGCCGCCACCAGAGCGGGGTCCGCCGACGCCGCCGCGATCCACGCGGCGTTGGCGGCCGGCCACCCGATTCCGGCCGCCGTCTGGAAGCGGCTGGCCACCGACGCCGACGACCCGGACTACGCCAAGGGCCTCTACGCACGCCTCGGCCCGGCCGGCGCCGCCGACCTGATCGGTGCCGCGCTCGGCCGCCAGGCGCGCCTAGCGGCGGTCCGGGAGTCACTGGGCCTCGCCAGCCATCACCTGCGGATGTCCGAGAAGTGGCTGCGCGACCTCCTCGAGGAGGCGACCCGAAAGGGCGTGCACGACGACGCGGTCCGCCTGCTGGAGCACGCCGGGCTCGACCGGCGCGCGAAGGTCGCCCTCGGGCACATCGGCCTGGCGCACCTGGTCGCGGCGCCACCGGGGCACCGGATCCCAACGCACAACCCTCCGCACGAGGCGATGATCCGTCCCGTCGCGGCGGACCCCGAGGCGGCGGCCGAGCTGCACGCGCGCCACTCCGAGGCCGTACGCCGGGCACTCGCGGCGCACCCCGGATCCGCGGTGCTGCAGGCGCTCGCCGCCCATACGACGCCCGCCCATACGACGCCCGCCCATACGACGCCCGCCCATACGACGCCCGCCCACACGTCGGCCCCGCACGCGGCGGCCGATCACACCGTCACCGGCCACGACCTCGCCCGTCACGCGGCGTCGGGCGGCCACGGCGCGGTGGCCGACGGCTCGCCTGGCCGGGCCGCGGGCGCGGCTCATCCGGCGTCCGAGGGCGACACCGGGAGGAACACATGAGCGAGCGCAGCGAGCGAATCAGTAGGGACAGTGCCTCCGGTCACCCCTCCGACGAAGGAGGACACATGAGCGAGCGCATCATGGGCACAGCGCCTCTGGTCATCCCTCCGGCGAAGGAGGATCCATGAGCGCTTATCCACCCGCGCCGGCCACCGTACGACCGCCGACGGCGCCGGCCGCGTCGGCGGGCGATCCGGCACAGCAGCCGAATCCGGCGTACGTCGAGCTGTTCGCCGCGTACGAGCGCGCGTACGCGAGCGCCCACTCGCTCGAGGCGGCGCTGGACCCGCCGATCCGCACGGTCGGCGACGCCTGGGTGGGGCCCGCGGCGCGCACCTGGCAGCGTGAACTGGAGACGGAGCGCGGCCGGCTCAAACAGGCGGCCGCCCAGATTCTGTGGGACATTTACGACGCACTGTCAAAAGTCCCGCCTTATCTACCAAAGTGAGCTACGTGAAATCAGCTTTCGGAGCCCGGCGGGAGACCACCCCGCAGATACGGGAGATCGACCGGCGCGGCTTCTTCCGGAAGCTCGACGCGATGCTGGCGACGTACGCAGCGGCGATGGAGCCGCCCGCCGACCAGATGCCGGGCCGGCGCACCATCATGGAGCGCCATGCCGCGTACCCCGGCTTCCGGGCATTCGTCGCCGGGCGCCGGCGTGACGTGGCCGGCTTCGCGTACGGCTTCCACGGCGAGCCCGGCCAGTGGTGGCACGACGTCGTCCACGCCGCGCTCGCCGAGGTGGGCGGCCCGGAGCACGCCGGCGCGTGGATGAGTGACACGTTCGAGGTCGCCGAACTCCACGTCCATCCCGACAGTCAGGGCCAGGGGCTCGGCCGTGGACTGATCACCACGCTGTGCGCGGACCGTCCGGAGCGCACCGTCGTGCTCTCCACGCTGGACGCCGAGACGCCCGCCCGGAACCTGTACCGCTCGCTCGGCCTGACGGACCTGCTCACCGCTTTCCGGTTTCCGGGCGGCGGCCCGCTCTACGCGGTCATGGGCGCGCGGCTGCCGCTGAGCTCCAGGCGGTCGTAGACCTCGCGCGTCGCGGTCGACTTGTTGAACGTGATGAAGTGGATGCCCGGCGCGCCATCGGCCAGCAGACGCCGGCACAGCTCCGCCGCCTGCTCGATCCCGAGCCGGCGCACCGCCTCGGGGTCGTCGCCGACGGCCTCGAACCGCTCGGCCAGCTCCCGCGGGAACGGAGCACCGGACAGCTGCTCGGACCGCTCGATCGTGCTCAGCCGGGTCACCGGCATGATGCCCGGGATGATCGGCACGTCACAGCCCCGCGCGGCGACGCGGTCGCGCAGCCGCAGGTAGTCCTCGGCCTGGAAGAACATCTGCGTGATCGCGTAGTCGGCACCGGCCTGGCACTTCCGCACGAAGTATTCGGTGTCGCTCTCGATGTCCGGCGACCGCGGGTGCTTGTACGGGAACGCGGCGACCCCGACGCTGAAGTCGCCCGACGACTTGATCAGCCGGACGACGTCCTCGGCGTACTCCACGCCCTCGGGGTGCTTGACCCACTCCCCCATCGGGTCCCCGGGCGGGTCGCCGCGCAGCGCCAGCAGGTCCCGGACGCCGACGGCGGCGAACCGGCCGATCAGCTGCCGCAGCTCCCGGATCGAGTGGTTCACGGCCGTGAAGTGCGCGACCGGGGTGAGGGTCGTGTCCATCGCGATCCGCTCGACGATCTCGACGGTCCGGTCGCGGGTGCCGCCACCGGCGCCGTACGTCACCGAGACGAACGTGGGACGCAGCACCTCGAGGCGGCGGATCGCCTGCCACAGATTGCGGGCGCCCTGCTCGGTCTTGGGGGGAAAGAACTCGAACGAGAACGTCGGCTCGCCCGCGGCGAGCACTTCCCGGATCGTGGGACGAGCGAAGGTCATGCAGACCAGCGTAACGGGACGAGCCTCGAGGACCACTAGTCTCGACTTCATGGCCCCCAGTCGCGTACGTAAGGAGGTCGACGCGGCGCTGCATGCCTTCGTCGACCGGCAGCGCCCCATGCTGAGCACTCTCGGCGACGACCTGGCACCCATGGTGACGGCGCTCGACGCGCTGCTCGCGGGTGGCAAGCGGCTGCGTCCCGCGTTCTGCTACTGGGGCTGGCGCGGCTCCGGCGGCGGGGACTGCCCGGAGATCTTCGCCGCGGCGGCATCGCTCGAGCTCCTGCAGGCCAGCGCGCTGATCCACGACGACGTCATGGACGGCAGCGACACGAGGCGCGGTCAGCCCTCCGCGCACCGCCGGTTCGAGGCGCTGCACGCCGCGTCGGGGTGGCGTGGTTCGGCCGAGGCGTTCGGCGCGGGCGCGGCGATCCTCCTCGGCGACGTGTGCCTGACCTGGAGCGACGAGATGTTCCAGGGCAGCGGCCTTCCGGAGGACGCGCTGCGGCGTGGGCGGCCCGTCTTCGACATCATGCGCACCGAGGTCATGTGCGGGCAGTACCTCGACCTGGTCGGGCAGGCCCGAGGGTGCGGCGTCGATCCGCGGGCCATGGTCGAGGCGGCCCTCCAGGTGGTCCGGTTCAAGGCCGCCAAATACACCATCGAACGGCCGCTGCAGCTCGGGGCGGCGCTGGCCGGATCCGGGGAGATGGCCGCCCTATCGGCGTACGGCATGCCGCTGGGCATCGCCTTCCAGCTGCGCGACGACGTCCTGGGCGTCTTCGGGGATCCGGCCGAGACCGGCAAGCCCGCGGGCGACGACCTGCGGGAGGGCAAGCGCACCGTCCTGATCGCGCTGACCCTCGAACGCTCCGCGCCGGCGCAGGCCGAGACCGTGGAGCGCCTGCTGGGCGACCCCGGGCTCGACGCCGACGGGGTCGAACGGCTCCGGGCGATCATCGTGGACACCGGCGCGCTGGACGCCTGCGAGCGGATGATCGACCGGTACGCCGACGAGGCGTCCGGCGCGCTCACGAGCGCGCCACTCACCGCCGAGGCGCGTGCGGCGCTGTCGGACCTGACGATCGCCGCCACCGCCCGCCGCGTCTGACCGGCCCGAACCCCGCGACTCGTCGCGTCCGGCCGACCCTCGCCTCACCACCCGTCGCGTCCGATCACCGCGTCCGACCGGCCCTCGCCCCACGACTCGTCACGTCCGATCACCGCACTTGACCTGCGGAACGACCCGGGATCAACATTCGCCGGACAAAAGCGGTTTCGGTGGTTAACAATGGGGGCATGACCGATCGATTGACCGCATGAAGCTCGACACGCCTTACCCGCCGCGTATCACCGAACCCGTGGCCCGAGTGCGCGTCTCCGCGCCGGCGCCGCGACGGACCCCCCGCAGCCGCCGACTCATCCTCGCGCTGACGCTGGTGGCCGTCGCAGGGTTCCTGCTGGGCCTGGGCCTGCCGGTCCATCCCTGAGCCCGCACCCGACGCGACGGGGGCGCCTCCGAGCAGCCGCCGGCCGAGAGCCGGCCACCGTCCCCCCATGAAGAAGAGCCCTTGGCCCGCGACGCGGGCCAAGGGCTCCTGTCGTATCGGCGGACCCGCCGCCCCGGCGGAGTCCGTCACCAGTGCGGCGGCCGGTCCTCCAGGAGGCGGGCGTCGTCGTCATCTGAGGGGTAGTCGCCCCAGCCGAGCTCGGATTCGTCGCGCGTCTGGTCGGGCAGCACCACCAGATCGTCGTCGTCGGCCAGCTCCACGAGGCGCTCGTCGTCAGGGTTGCTGATCACGTCTCCCATTCTCGCGCATCGAGCCCGCGATCGGGTGCCGGGCCGGTCAGAACGTCTGGTCCGCGGCGCGGAGCGGGCGGGCGAGCTCGGCGGCGGCGCCGCGCGGATCATCGGCCTCGGTGATCGCGCGGACGACGACGACGCGACGGGCCCCGGTGGCCAGCACCTGGTCGAGGTTGCCCGCGTCGATGCCGCCGATGGCGAACCAGGGCCGGGGGAACCCGCGCCCGGCGACGTACTCCAGCAGCCCGAGGCCGGGGGCCGGGCGGCCGGGCTTGGTCGGCGTCGGCCAGGTCGGTCCCACGCAGAAGTAGTCGACGCCGGGTTCGGCGGCCGCGGCGGCCGCCTGCGCCTCCGAGTGCGTCGACCGGCCGATGAGGATGTCCTGGCCGACGATGGCGCGCGCCGCCTGGACCGGGAGGTCGTCCTGGCCCAGGTGCAGGACGTCGGCGCGTACGGTGTGCGCGATGTCGGCGCGGTCGTTCACCGCCAGCAGGGCGCCGTGCTTGTCGCAGGCGGCGCGGAAGACCGAGAGGTACTCGATCTCCTGACGCGCCTCGAGGCCCTTCTGCCGGAGCTGCACGATGTCGACGCCGCCGGCCAGCGCCGTGTCGAGGAACTCCTCGAGGTCACCCTGTGCCTCGCGCGCGTCCGTGCAGAGGTAGAGGCGGGCCCGGTCGAGCCGGGCCCGCAGGGTCACGGCGCGTTCAGAGGGCAGGTGCCTGGCCACGGCGGGCCCTTTCGCCGATGGTGCGCGGACCTGCGGCGTGCCCTCCGCGGATCAAAGGGCCAGCGCCTGGGCGCGCCGGTTGATCTCCTTGACGCGGTGCTGGGCGAGCGCCTGGACGGGAGAGCCCGGAAGGGACTCGTCCTCGGTGAACAGCCAGCGCAGCGCCCCGACGTTGTCGAAGCCGGAGTCGGCGAGGACCGTCAGGGTGCTCTGGAGTCCCTTGAGGGGCTGATCGCCGGAGATGAACGCCGCCGGGACGCAGAGCCCTTCGGCGCGCTGCACTCCCAGGAGCTTGTGGTCGCGGAGAAGCTGCTTCACTCGCTTGAGATCGAGGCCGAGCTTGTCGGCCACTTCGCGAAGGGTGAGCCATTCGCCCACCAGTGCGTCGGTCTGTCGGTCGATCTCGATTTCGGCAACGGTGTGCGTCACGGAACCCTGCCTACCACCTTCGGCATCTTCTGAAACCTCACTCACGGACGGTCTCCTTGACCGGAATGGCCAGATCCGCCAGCGCTGACCGGTCAACTCGCTTCTGACCTGCGATGATACGCCTGCCCTGTGCGAGATCGCGTGGTCGGTCGACCGTGAGGATCGCCACAAGCCGATCGTCGGCCAGCCAGCAGGCCGACCACCCGCCGGCGGCCGCCGGGTCGCCGCGCCAGAGCATGATGTCGGCCACCGGGTGATGCCCGGCGTACTGCACCATGTGCCCGAACTGCTCCGACCAGAAGTACGGGACCGGGTCGTAGAGCCGGTCGCCGCCCAGCAGTCCCGCGGCCGCGACCTCCGGGGCGTTCAGCGCGGTGTCCCAGTGCTCGACGCGCAGGCGGCGCCGGAACCTCGACGACCACCACGCGGCGCAGTCCCCGACCGCGTAGACCCCCGGCCGGCCGGTGCGCAGTCGTTCGTCGACGGCGACGCCGTTGTCGAGGGTCAGGCCCGACCCTTCGAGCCAGGCGGTCTCGGGACGCACTCCCACGCCCGTCAGGACGACGTCCGCCTCGACCGAGCCGCCGCCCGCCAGGTCGAGACCGCCCCGCTCCACGGACGCGACCTTGACGCCGGTGCGGAGCTCGATCCCCGCCTCGGCGTACCAGCCCGCCGTCTTCGCGCCGACCTCGGCGGCGACGGCCCCGGAGAGGGGGGCGTCGGCGGCCTCGACCACCGTGACGCGGCAGCCGGCCGCGGCCGCCGCCGTCGCGACCTCCGCGCCGATCCAGCCGGCGCCCACGATCGCGACCCGGGCTCCGGGGCGCAGCTCGGCGCGGAGCGCCCGGGCGTCGTCGATGGTGCGCAGCACGTGCTGCGGCCCCTCGCCGGGCAGCCGGATCGGCGACGCGCCGGTCGCGATCACCAGGCCGTCGAAGGCGAGCGGGCCCGCCGTCGTCTCCAGGACGTCGGTGAGACCGGTCACACGATGACCGAGGAGCAGTTCGCAGTCCAGCGCCGTCCAGTCGGCCTCGACGGTCGTGTCGTCGACGTCCCCGCGCAGCACGCCCTTGGACAGCGGCGGCCGGTCGTACGGGCGGTGCGGCTCGGCTCCGACGAGGGTCAGCCGGGCGGTGTGGCCCTGGGCCCGCAGCGCCTCGATGGTCCGGACGCCCGCCAGTCCACCGCCTGCGACGATCACCCGCTCCATGTTCGCGACCTTATAGTCTGTTGACGTAAGCGCGGGAGTCCGGCGCACCGGGCTGAGAGGGCGGCACAGCGGCCGCCGACCGCATGAGCCCGCCTCGGCGACCACCTCGGTCGGCGCGGGCTCTGGACCTGATCCGGATCATGCCGGCGAAGGGAGCGCACACGTGCACGTGGTCATCGTGGGCGGCGGAGTGATCGGCCTCGGGATCGCGTGGCGATCCCTCAGCCGTGGCATTCGGGTCACGGTCGTCGACCCGGAGCCGGCGAGCAAGGCGTCGCGGGTCGCCGCCGGCATGCTGACCCCCGTCACCGAGGCGAACTACGGCGAGGACGCCCTGCTGCGGCTCGGTATCGAGTCCCGCGACCGGTACCCCTCGTTCGTGGCCGAGCTGGAGGAGGTCTCCGGCCGGGACACCGCGTACCGGCGCGACGGGGTGCTGCAGGTGGCCCTCGACTCCGACGACCTGGCCGTGCTCGACGAGCTGCGCCGGTTCCAGGAGTCGCTCGGCCTCGCCGCCGAGGCGCTCACCGGCCGGGAGTGCCGCCGCCGGGAGCCCATGCTGGCGCCGTCAACGCGCGGCGGGCTGTTCGCGCCCGACGACGGCTCGGTCGACCCGCGTCGCCTGTCCGCGGCGCTGCTGGCCGCCGTCGACCGGCTGGGCGGCACTCTGGTCCGGGACCGCGCGGCCGAGGTCCTCACCGACCGCGACCGCGCCGTCGGCGTGCGCCTCGCCGGCGGCGACACCGTCCACGCCGACCAGGTGGTGCTGGCCGCCGGCCCCTGGAGCCACGAGCTGAAGGGGCTGCCGCCGGACGCCGTCCCGCCGGTCCGCCCGGTCAAGGGCCAGGTCGTACGCCTGCGCGGCCCGTTCCCCCTCCTGGGGAGCACCGTCCGCGGCCTCGTACGCGGTTCCTCGGTCTACCTGGTGCCCCGCGCCGACGGCGAGCTCGTCATCGGCGCGACCCAGGAGGAGATGGGCTACGACACGACGGTCACCGCCGGCGGGGTGTGGGAGCTGCTGCGCGACGCCCACGAGCTGGTCCCCGGCGTCACCGAGCTGGCCTTCGCCGAGGTGACCGCCGGGCTGCGGCCCGGCTCGCCGGACAACGCCCCCGTCCTCGGGCCGTCGGCGCTGCCCGGCCTGCTGCTCGCCACGGGCCACTACCGCAACGGCATCCTCCTCACGCCGGTCACCGCCGACGCCATGGCGGACGTCATCGCGACCGGAGAACCGCCCGAGGTCATCCGGCCGTTCGCACCCGGAAGGTTCCGAGATTGAAGATCACTGTCAACGGCTCCGAACGGGACGCCCCCGAGGGTTCGTCCGTGGCCGGCGTGGTCACGTCGCTGACCGAACACCCCACCGGCGTCGCCGTCGCGCTGAACGACGAAGTCGTGCCGCGCGCCGACTGGAAGACCACGATTCTGCGCGAGTCGGACCGCATCGAGGTGCTGACCGCCGTCCAGGGAGGCTGACCATGCAGCGACACGCCGAAGACGTCCCCACGGCCGACCGGCCCGAGGGCGGCACCGGCCCGGAGCCGCTCGTCATCGCGGGCGAGAGCTTCGAGTCCCGGCTGATCATGGGTACGGGCGGGGCCCCGAGCATGCGGGTCCTCGAAGAGGCGCTGACCGCGTCCGGCACCGAGCTGACCACGGTCGCGATGCGCCGCGTCGGCGCGGACACCCCCGGGTCCGTCCTCGACGTGCTCCGCCGGTGCGGCATCCGGGTGCTGCCGAACACCGCGGGGTGCTTCACGGCGGGCGAGGCCGTCCTCACCGCCAAGCTCGCCCGCGAGGCCCTCGGCACCGAGTGGATCAAGCTCGAGGTCATCGCCGACGAGCGGACCCTGCTGCCCGACCCGATCGAGCTCGTCGACGCCGCGGAGCGACTCGTCGACGACGGGTTCGTCGTGCTGCCGTACACCAACGACGACCCGATCCTCGCGCGCCGCCTCGAGCAGGCCGGCTGCGCCGCGGTGATGCCCCTCGGCTCCCCCATCGGCTCCGGTCTGGGCATCCGCAACCCGCACAACATCGAGCTGATCGTCGAGCAGGCCGGGGTGCCCGTGATCCTGGACGCGGGCCTGGGGACCGCCAGCGACGCCGCCCTCGCCATGGAGCTCGGCTGCGACGCCGTCCTGCTCGCCACGGCCGTCACCCGCGCCCAGTCGCCCACCATGATGGCCGCGGCGATGCGGCACGCGGTGGAGGCCGGTCGGCTGGCCCGCCTCGCGGGCCGGATCCCCAAGCGCCGGTACGCGCACGCGTCCTCGCCGTGGGAAGGACTGAGCTCTGCGGGCTGACCGGAGGGACCACGCCCCGCCGGTCGACCGTCCGGCGAACCGGCGAGGAATCCCCCGCCGCGCCGGGCACGCCCATGAGCAGGCCGTTCGCCTCGCGGTCGGTCTCGATCCCGCAAGGATTGATGCTTTGATCCTGAGTCAGGACGAGTATGCCCCCGAATCCCTAATACACTCCCCCTGATGGATACGACGGTTGCGGACCCCCTCGTCGGGCAGGTGCTCGACGGGCGTTACCTCGTACGGTCACGTGTCGCCCGGGGTGGCATGGCCACCGTTTACGCCGGTCACGACACCAAGCTGGACCGTACGGTGGCGCTGAAGGTCATGCATGCGAACCTCGCCATGGACGAGGAGTTCGTCCGGCGTTTCATCGGTGAGGCCAAGAGCGCGGCCGCCCTGTCCCACCCCAACGTGGTGGCGGTCTATGACCAGGGCACCGACAAGGGCTATGTCTTCCTCGCGATGGAGTACGTCCCTGGGCGCACGCTGCGCGACCTGCTGACCGAGCGCGGCCGGCTGGGCCCGCGCGAGGCGCTGCAGGCCATGCAGCCGGTGCTGTCCGCGCTGGGCGCCGCGCACCGCGCCGGGCTGATCCACCGCGACGTCAAGCCGGAGAACGTCCTGCTCACCGCCGACGGGCAGGTGAAGGTCGCCGACTTCGGCCTGGCCCGCGCCGAGACCGCGAGCAAGCAGACGAAGACCGGCATGATCATCGGTACCGTCGGCTACCTCGCGCCCGAGCAGGTCATCTCCGGCGACGCCGACGCCCGTACGGACGTGTACGCCGCGGGCATCATGCTGTTCGAGCTGCTCACCGGCCGCCAGCCGTACGAAGGCGGCACGCCGCTGGCCGTCGCCTACAAGCACGTCAACGAGACGGTGCCGCTGCCCTCGAGCGTCATCCCGGGCCTGCCGCCGCAGATCGACGCGCTGGTGGCCAGCGCCACCAACCGCGACCCGGCGCGCCGGCCGTCCGACGCCGACCACTTCCACGCCGCGGCGGGCGAGGTGTACCGCCTGCTGCCACCGGAGGTCGACGCGTCGCTGGCCGGAGTCGCGCCGACACCGCCGCCGCCCTCGGCTCCCGCGCTCCCGGCACCCGCCGTCGGCCCCACGGTCACGGACGGCTCGACGCAGATGCTCGGGCACCACGCCGGCGGCTACGCGCCGCCGCACGCGGGGACGCAGATGCTGGGCGCGCACACGATGACGGTCCAGCACGAGCCGCCGCCGCCTCCGACGATGCGCGACCGGCTGCTGCGGCCGCCGGGGCTGTACGCCGTCATCGCCGGCGCGCTCACCGTCGTGCTGCTGCTCGGCGGGATCGTCTGGTATCAGACGGTGGGCAACAAGGAGGCCGTGCCCAAGCTGGCGGGGTTGACCGAGGAGCAGGCCCGCGTCGCCGCGGAGAACGTCGGGCTCAAGGTCAAGGTCGGGTCCTCGCGGTTCGACCCGAAGATCCCCAAGGACAGGGTCGCCGAGGTCCAGCCGCAGGCGGGCACCAAGGTCGAGAAGGGCACCCTGCTCACGTTGATCCTGTCCAAGGGCAGGCAGCCGGTCGCGATCCCGGATGTCAAGAACGATCCGCTCGACACGGCGAAGCAGAAGCTCCAGCAGGCGGGGCTCACTCCTGGTGACGTGGTGAAGGACGCCAGCACCACCGTGCCGGTCGGCTCGGTGATCAGGACCAGGCCCGCCGCCAGGACGATGCAGAGCCCGGATGACCCCGTCACGCTCGTGGTCAGCAGGGGCATCACGATGCCGAAGCTGGTCGGCCTCAAGCGCGACGTCGCCGCCCAGAAGCTGAGCAAGCTCGGTCTCAACCCGCAGTGGCAGGAGCAGGACCCGGGCGACGGGCAGCAGCCGAACACCGTCATCAACCAGGACCCACCGTTCGGCCAGCAGCTCACCCCGGGCCAGACCGTCACCGTCACCGTGACCAAGGCGCAGAAGGACTGCGCGCCGCTGGACTTCGCCTGTCTGTGGCAGCGAATGCACGGCCACGACCAGCAGAACGGCCAGCCGGCGCCGGTCCCCGGCGTGATGGGCCAGCCGATCGCCCAGGCCGCCCAAGCGCTCGTACAGGCCGGTTTCCAGGTGCAGGTCACGGGCGGCCAGCCCGGCGACCCCGTGACCGGACAGGACCCGCCCCCCAACACCCCGACGCCGAAGGGCTCGGTCGTCAAGATCTGGCACTGAGCGTCTTGCCGGCCCGGCGTCCGCGCCGGCAAGACGAGGCTAGGCTGGATCGGTCATGGTCAGAACAGATTTCAACGCGATCGGCGCGCACGTCCCGGTGGCCGGCGGGCTCGCGACCGGCGGGCTCCGCTACGCCGCCGAGATCGGGGCCGAGGCCGTCCAGGTCTTCGTCAGCAACCCACGGGGCTGGGCGCGGGCCGCCGGGAAACCCGAAGAGGACCGGCGGCTGCGGGAGCACAGTGAGCAGCACGACCTGCCGGTGTTCGTGCACGCGCCGTACCTCATCAACCTCGGGTCACCGAGCCCGGAGACGATCGACCACTCGGTCGCGTCGATCCGGCACGCCCTCCAGCGCGGTGTCGTGATCGGCGCGCGGGGCGTGGTCGTGCACACCGGCTCGGCGGTGTCGCAACCGCGCGAGGACGCGATGCGACAGATCCGCGAGCACCTGCTGCCGCTCCTGGACGAGATCCCCGCCGACGGTCCCGACCTGCTCCTGGAGCCGATGGCCGGCCAGGGGCAGATGCTGTGCGCCACCGTGACCGACCTGGGGCCCTACCTCGACGCCGTCGACCGGCATCCCCGCGCCGGGGTCTGCCTCGACACCTGCCACGCCTTCAGCGCCGGGCACGACCTGACGGCGCCGGGAGGCGTCGCCGCGATGCTCGAGGCCCTGGCCGAGACCGTGGGGGCCGACCGGCTCAAGCTCATCCACGCGAACGACAGCAAGGACCCCTGCGGGTCGTGCCGGGACCGCCACGAGAACATCGGCGCCGGGCTGATCGGCGCCGCGCCCTTCGCCGAGTTGTTCCGTCATCCGGTCAGCCGCGGGGTGCCGCTCGTCATCGAGACCCCGGGCCGCAGCGCGGAACCGCACCGCGCGGACATCGAGACCCTCAAGAAGCTCCGCGCCGGCTGACCGCCGCCCGGCCTCCCGCTCGCGCCCGGCTCGACCTTCCGCCCGCGCCCGGCTGACCATCGCGCGGCTCCCCGCCCGCGCCCGGCTGACCGCCGACCGGTCTCCCGTCCGCACCGGCTGTCCGCCGCTCGGGCTCACGTCGTGCCCCACGCCTCCCACGCCCGCGCCGGGCATGAAAAAGGCCTGGGTGCTGCTGAACAACCCCCCGACCGTTCAGCAGCACCCAGGCGCGCCGCCTGGCGTCCACCCCCCCGAGTCGGAGCCTGGCGGCCGTCCCGAGAACGTTGCTGTGTCCGAAACCCTAGGGTCCGCGCGCCCCGCCGCGAAACCCATCTGGCCCTCGCCTCGGCAAACGGTTCGTAGTGAGCGGTATACGTTCGGTAAGCCAGGGCCGAGCGGTCGGTGCGACGCGACGAACGGTCTCAGCCCGGCCCGCCCGGCTCGGGACCCTCGGGCAGGTGCATGCGGGCCATCGCGCGCTCCGTGCGCTCGGGGACCTGCCCGGGGGTGAGCAGCGACACCGTGACGGTCACCGCGAAGGCCAGCGGGACGGTGACGATGGCCGGCTGCTCGACGAGCGTGCCCAGCCAGCCGGACCCCGGGCCGGGGTCGCTGAGCACCCGCGCCAGCCCGGTCGCGGCCGCAGGCACCCCGCCCGCGACGATCCCCGCCATCGCGGCGGGCGGCGTGAGCCGCCGCCACCACACCCCCAGGACGAGCAGGGGGCACAGCGACGAGGCGGCGACGACGAACGCGACGGTCACCAGAGCCGCCGACTGGGGGCTGCAGGCCCAGGGCGCGATGAGCAGGGGCACGGCGACGGCGACCAGGACGGCGGTGCGGAAGCCACGTGCTCCCCCGCCGAGTCCCTGCGCGATGCTGCCCGACACGGCCACCACGACGCCGCAGGAGGTGGAGGTGAAGGCGGCGAACGCGCCGGTCGCGATGAGGGCGGTCAGCAGGTCGCCCGTGACTCCGGGGACCATCCGGTGCGGCAGCAGGAGCAGCGTCGCGTCGGTCTCCCCGGTCATCAGCAGTTCTGGGGTGTACACCCGGCCGAGGGTGCCGAACAGCGCGGGGAACAGGGAGAACACCGCCAGCATGAGGACGACGAGCCCGGCCGTGCGCCGGGCGGTGCGCCCGCAGGAGTTGGTGTAGAACCGCACGGTGATCTGCGGTAAGCCCATCGTCCCGAGGATCGTCGCGAGGAGCACGGAGTACGTCGCGGCCAGCGGGTGTTCGCGGCCGCCCGCGAACGGCGTCGCCCAGCGGTCGCCGCGCAGCAGCGCGATCCGCGACGTGCGCGGCACCGGCGCGCCGGCGGGGAACCGGATACGGGTGCCGGCGCGGACCCGGTGCCGGCCCGCCACGAGGCGCAGCCGCTCGCCGTGGTGACGACGGCCGTCGAGGACACCGGTGACCGCGACCGCGACCGGAGTTGTCAGGTGGATGCCCGCGGCCGTGTCGGCGGTGACGGTGGTGTCGCGGTGGAAGTACGGCGGCCGGGCCGCGTCGGCGTCGTTCTGCAGCCGCCAGACGGCGATGAAGACGAGCGCGGGGATGGTGACGGCCATCAGCTTCAGCCAGAACTGCACGGCCTGCACGCCGGTGATGCTGCGCACCCCGCCCGGCAGGACGAGGACGACCACCGCCGCCACGACGACGAGCCAGCCCATCCACACGGGCAGTCCGCTGATCACCGACAGCGTGACGCCGGCGCCCTGGAACTGGGGCAGCAGGTAGAACCAGCCGATGACGAGCACGCACGCGCTGACGGCGCGGCGCACCCGCCGCGAGCCCAGCCGCCACTCGGCGAAGTCCGACAGCGTGTACGCGCCGGAGCGCCGCAGCGGGGCCGTGACCGAGGCGAGCAGCACGACGTGACCGGCGGCGGCGCCGATGGGCAGCCACAGCATGTCCGCGCCGTACGCGAGGACCAGGCCGGCCATGCCGAGGAACGCCGCCGCCGAGACGTACTCGCCGCTGATCGCCGAGGCGTTCCACCACGGGGAGACCTCACGGGCGGCGGCGTACAGGTCGGCCCCCTGGGCCGGTCGGCCCCGCGCCGGCACGGTCGCGAGCGAGGCGATGAGCAGGGCCATCGCGAGCATTGTGATCATTTGTTCTCCTCGCCCGGTGGGGAGGTGTCACCGGCTCCGGTCACTCGCGCCGGGCCATGGCCGCGAAGTCGCGCTCGGCCCGTTCGGCGAGGCGTACGTGCCGGCGCGCGACGGCGACCCACACCACCGGGACGACCGCGGACAGCACGAGCCAGGGCAGCCGGACGCCGAACAGCCGGACCCGCGACAGCGCGGGCTCCCACGCGAACAGCAGCGGTAGCCCGCCGCTGACCAGCGCGACGATCGCACACGTCAGCGCGGCGTGCCCCGCCTGGACGCGCATGAGCGACCGGACGGGCGCCGGGTCCGTCCCGTCCCGGTCTTCGGCGGCACGGTGTGGGAGCCGCGGCGAGCCGCTGGGCGGCCCGGTGACGGTGACGCGTTCACTCATCGGGCGAGGGCGGCTCATCGGGTGCCGGCGGCCGCTGCCGGAAACGACGGATCAGCAGGTCGCGAACCTCCCGGGCTTGGCGGCGGCTCACCGGCAGCCGCAGGTCGCCGATCTGTACGACCGTGCGGCCCTCGTCGAAGTGCAGCTCGGTGATGTGCGCCGCCGCGACGAGCGTCTTGCGGTGGATGCGGATGAACCCGGCGGCCTGCCACCGCTCGGCGAGCGCGGCGAGCGGCATCCGGAGGAGGTAGCTGCCCTCGGCGGTGTGCAGGCGGATGTAGTCGCCGTGCGTCTCGGCGTGGGTGACGTCGGCGCGGGAGATCAGCCGGGTGCGGCCGCCGAGCTCCACCGGGATCACCTCGTCCGCCTCCGGCTCGTACGGCGCGGTGTCCCGGTGCACGATCTCGTCGACGCGCCGTACGGCCTCGCCGAGGCGGTCGGGGTCGATCGGCTTCAGGAGGTAGTCGACGGCGCCGAACTCGAAGGCGGTGACGGCGAACTCGTCATGCGCGGTGACGAAGACGATGGCGGGCGGGTCGGCGAAGCCGGCGACGAGGCGGGCGAAGTCGATACCGTCCAGTGCGGGCATGCAGATGTCGAGGAAGACCGCGTCGAGCCGCTCCCCGCTCTTGATCATCCTGCCGATCTCGCGCAGCGCCTCGGCGGCGTCGCGGGCGGGCGTGACGTGCTCGATTCGCGGATGCCGACGAAGCAGGTAGGTGAGCTCCTCCAGCGCGGGGGCCTCATCGTCGGTGGCGAGGACGCGAAGCATGGCAGGAGACTCCCTCTTTTACGCAGAGTATGCAACTCATTTCACCAAGTAGTTGTTTTTCATTACCGGGATGCGACGGCGGTGTGGCTCTTCGGCACGCGCAGGCTGACCTTCATCCCCGCCCCGACGGCCGTCTCGATGACCAGGCCGTACTCCTCTCCGTAGACCTGACGCAGGCGGTGGTCGACGTTCACCAGGCCGATGCCGCCGTGCGGCGCGCTCTCCCGCCCCTCCGCGAGGAGGTCCCGCAGCCGGCCGGGGTCCATCCCGACCCCGTCGTCCTCCACGCTGATCGCCGCCTCGGCGCCGGCGTCCCCGGCGACGATCCGGACGTGCAGCCGCTCCATGCCGCCGCACCGCATGCCGTGCCGGATGGCGTTCTCCACCAGCGGCTGCAGGGACAGGAACGGCACCGCGACCGGGAGCACCTCGGGCGCGATCTCGACGGTGAAGCGCAGCCGCTCGTCGCCGAAGCGCGCCCGCTCGAGGAGGAGGTACCGGTGGATCGACCGCAGTTCCTCGGCCAGCGTCGTGAAGTCGCGCCGGTCGCGGAACGAGTAGCGCGCGAAGTCGGCGAAGTCGAGCAGCAGTTCGCGGGCGCGCTCGGGGTCCGTGCGGATGAAGGACGCGATCGTGGTCAGCGAGTTGTAGACGAAGTGCGGGGAGATCTGGGCGCGGAGGGCCCGCATCTCCGCCTCCATCAGGCGCGTCTTCGACGACTCCAGCTCGGCCAGCTCCAACTGCCCGGAGGCCCAGCGGGCGACCTCGCCGAGGGTCTGCAGGCGTTCGTCCCGGACCCCCGCGCCGTACGCCGCGAGGGCCCCGGCGACGCGGCCCTCGATGGTCAGCGGCGCGATCACCGCGGCCCGGACGGGACAGCCGGGGTCGCCGCACGCGATCAGCTCCGACACGACCACGCGGGGCCGCCCGGTGCCGAGCACCTGGGCGGCGAGCGGGACCACGGTCTCGGCGTGGGCGTCCCCGGCGCCGTCCCAGGCGAGCAGGCGCTCGGTGTCGGTGACGGCGACGGCCGGGACGCCGAGGAGCTCTCGCAGGTGACGGGCCGCCCGGCGCGCCGACTCCTCGGTCAGGCCGGTCCGCAGGGAGGCCGACGCCAGCGAGATGGTGTGCAGGACGGCGAACGTCGCCTCACCGCCCGGCGCGTCCGGCCCGTCCGGCCCGTCGCGTCGGCGGACCGAGCCGAGCGACCAACCCGCGGCGGCCGCCATCAGCGCCGCCGTGGCGGCCAGGACCGCCTCGACCGATATCCCCACCATGACCACAGACGGTAATGCCATCGTCACGGAAACGTCGGGATTTCGGCAACTCCCCTACGCCGGAGGCTCGTCCTCCTGGTAGGAGTACCGCTGTTCGCGCCACGGGTCGGCGATGTTGTGGTAGCCCCGCTCCTCCCAGAAGCCACGGCGGTCCACGGTGAGGTACTCGATGGCGCGCACCCACTTCACGCTCTTCCAGCCGTATAGGTGCGGCACCACCATCCGCAGGGGCGCGCCGTGGTCGGGCGTGAGCGGCTCACCACCCTGGTGGGTGGCCAGCAGCGTCGTCTCCTCAAGGAAGTCGATCATGCGCAGGTTGGCGCTGTAGCCGTACTCCGCCCACACCATGACGTGGGTCGCGTCGTCGGCCGGGGGCGCCAGCCGGACGAGCGTGGCCGTGAGGATGCCCTCCCACTCGACGTCGGGAACGGTGAACTTCGTGACGCAGTGGAAATCGGCGGCGACCCTGCCCCGCGGCATCGCCTGGACCTGGGGCCAGGTCCAGCGGTACTCCCGCCCGGCCTCGGTGGCGCCGTACACGCGCAGGTCCCAGGTGGCGGGGCGGAACTTCGGCACCGGGCCGTAGTGCAGGACGGGCCAGCCGCGCGGAACGTACTGTCCCGGCGGGAGGCGGTCGTCAGGCCCCACCGCGTCGTCCTCGACTCTCCGATTGCCCGCTCATGGTCATCGGCCATCCTGCCATCCCCCGCGCACGGGGTGTGCCGAACCCCTCCGCCCACGGCGCGCGGCGCATCGGCTAGGCTGTCGTCCATGCGCAACGTCTTCTCCTTTACCTATGGCGGGCCCGGGACACGGGTGACTGCCGGAAGGACGCTGCGCTAGAAGGCAACCACCGACAGATGCCCCGGGCCCGATGGGTCCGGGGCATTTGTCGTTTCCGGCCAAGAACCGACTGTTTCGGAAGAGGAAGCATCATGGTCGTTGTCATGTCCGCCGACGCGGAGGAAGCCGATATCCAGGCCGTCGTCACGGTCGTCGAGAGCGCGGGCGGCGAGGCGTTCGTCAGCCGGGGCGTCAACCGTACGATCATCGGGCTGGTCGGCGACGTCGAGCAGTTCGGCACGCTGAACCTCCACGCCCTGCGCGGCGTCACCGACGTCGTACGGATCTCGGTGCCGTTCAAGCTGGTCAGCCGGGAGAACCACCCGGACCGTTCGGTCGTGCGCGTCGGCGGCGTGCCGATCGGCCCCGGCACCATGACGCTCATCGCCGGGCCGTGCGCGGTCGAGACGCCGGAGCAGACGCTCCAGGCCGCGCGGATGGCCCAGGCCGCGGGCGCGAGCCTCCTGCGCGGCGGGGCTTTCAAGCCGCGCACCTCCCCGTACGCCTTCCAGGGACTCGGTGAGAAGGGCCTGCGCATCCTGGCCGACGTGCGCGCCGAGACCGGCATGCCCATCGTCACCGAGGTGGTGGACGCGCACGACGTCGAGCTCGTCGCCTCGTACGCCGACATGCTCCAGGTCGGCACCCGGAACATGCAGAACTTCGCGCTGCTGCAGGCCGTCGGCGGCGTCGGCAAGCCCGTCATGCTCAAGCGCGGGATGAACGCCACGATCGAGGAGTGGCTGATGGCCGCCGAGTACGTCGCCCAGCGCGGCAACCTCGACATCGTGCTGTGCGAGCGCGGCATCCGCACGTTCGAGAAGGCCACCCGCAACACCCTCGACATCTCGGCCGTCCCGGTCGCGCAGCGGCTGTCGCACCTGCCCGTCATCGTCGACCCGTCGCACTCCGGCGGCCGGCGCGACCTCGTGCTGCCGCTGACCCGCGCGGCGATCGCGGTCGGCGCCGACGGCGTGATCATCGACGTGCACCCGAACCCGGAGAGCGCGCTGTGCGACGGCCCGCAGGCCCTCGTCGACGACGACGTCCGCGAACTGGCGCAGACGGTGCGCGACCTGCCGCCCATCGTCGGCCGCACCCTCGCCACCGCCTAACCGCGGGCGGCGCGCCGTCCGGAGGTCCTCCGGGCGGCGCGCCCGGTTCGAGGTCGGACGCCCCGATCGTCTTCGCGGTACGCGGACGGTAGTCTGCCCCGTATGGCGTACTACACCGCCCAGCTCGGGCCGCCCCGGTTCTGACCGGGGCCACCACTCCTACGCCCGGCACCGCCGGGCGCTTCTTCTGACGCCGCCGCCGAGCGGCTCTTCGGCGCGCCCCGGATCTCGCGTTCCTTCGAACCGTTCGATATCTGGAGCGTTCTCCTTGACCACCACTGAGGTCTCCTCCGCCGCGCCCGCGCGCCGGCGGCTCGGCGGGTCCGCCGACATCGTCCTGGCCGCCTCCCTGTGGGGCACGACCGGTACCGTCCGCAGTTTCGTCCACGCCAGTCCGGTCGCCGTGGGCGCCGCCCGGCTCCTCATCGGCGGCGCCTTCCTGTTCGCCGTGGCCCTGCGCTGCGGCGGACTGCGGCCCCTGCTCGCCCGCGGCACCCGCACCCGGCTGATCCTCCTGCTCGGCGCGGCGCTCGTCGCCGTCTACCAGGTGGCGTTCTTCTGCGCGGTCGCCCGTACCGGCGTCGCGACCGGCACCGTCGTCACGATCGGCAGCGGGCCCGTCTTCGCCGGTCTGCTGTCCCGGCTGCTGCGCATGGGCACGCTCACCCGGCGCTGGCTGCTCTCCACGGCGGGGGCGGTCGCCGGGTGCGCCGCGCTCACCCTGGGCGGCCAGGCCGCCGGCGTCGAGCCCATCGGCGTCGCGCTGGCCCTGATCTCCGGGTTCGGCTACGCCGCGTACGCCACCGTCGCGTCGTACCTGATCACCCGGGGCGACGACAGCCGTGCGGTGCTCGGCGCGCTGTTCGGCGGGTCCGGAGTGCTGCTGCTGCCGGTGCTGCTCGTCGTCGGCTCCGGCTGGCTCCTCACCGGGCCGGGCGCGGCGGCGGCCCTCTACCTCGGCGTGATCACCACCGGGCTCGGCTACCTGTTCTACGGCCGGGGGCTGCGGACGACCCCGGTCGCCGCCGCCACCACCCTCACCCTGGCCGAGCCGGCGGTCGCGGCCGTCCTGGGCCTATGCGTCCTCGGCGAGCACCTGAGCGCGCTCGCCCTCGGCGGTCTGGCCCTCCTCGCCGCCAGCCTGCTCGTCCTCACCGTGCCCACCCGCTCCCGCTGAGCCTGCCGGGCCGGGTGCCCACCCGTCGATTCCCGCGCCGTCTACTCAGGCGAGCTACCGTCTCGCCTGAGTAGACGGCCACGTCAGCGGCACCGGCACGGCCTCAGCCGGCCGTTTCAGAAGCCGCACTGAGCGATCAGACGTATAGCAAAGAAACGTCGTATTTCTGCACCATCGCGTCCCGGGTCACCAGCGTCAGGCCTTCGGCCTGTGCCTGCGCTACGAGCATCCGATCAAACGGATCCCGGTGTATGGAGGGCAATCTCCCCGCGACCATCGCGTGGTGCGCCGTTATAGGGAGCTCCCGCAGATCGCAGGCCGCCACCTGCTCCGGAATATCGGCAGGACCGATCTTCCCCGTCGCCTGCTTGATCGCCAGTTCCCAGATGGAAGCCGCGCTGAGGAACACGTCGGGTTCTGTGTCGATCCGTTCCTTGACGTCGTCCGCCAACTCCGGGGCATCGGTCAGCCACCACAGGACGACATGTGTGTCCAGCAACAGTCTCACGGTCAGAGCCCGAAGTCGGTGGCGATGGCGGCATTCGTCTGGTCCGAGTCCCAGTCATCGGCGAGTGCAAGCCTGCCGCGCAATGACCCCCGCCCCTTGCGGTGGACCCGAGTGGCCAAAGGCACCACCTTGGCGACGGGCTTCCCCGCACGGCTGATGATGATCTCTTGGCCTTCCTCGACCCGATCTATGATCCGGGAGAGGTGTGTCTTGGCCTCGTGGATGTTGAACTGCTCCGCCGTTCGTTCGGACATGAGCACCTCCTGAGTCGACCAGACTAAGTCTAGTCAAGTAGGTTCCGGCCTACCGAGGTTCGCGAGATGACGACTTCCCCTCGGGAAGTCTCACCCTGCTCGCCATGCGCTTGCCTCGTCACGTAGGCGCCCCGATCTGCGCGACCTCGTCGGCCGTCAGAGTGACCTCTGGTGCGCCAGCCAGGAGGACGACGGCGGCAAGCCGGGAGGGGCGGCGATCGGGTGACCTCGCCACCCATTCGACCACAGTCGGCCACAGCCCGATTGCTTTATGTAGCGATTGGATAGCCTCAGGCATGACCGAGCCCCACAGCCCCACCGTGCGCGGACGCAAGCTGGCGAGCGAACTGCGCCGACTGCGCAAGGACGTCGACCTCGCCGTCGAGGAGGCTGCCGCCCAGCTCGGCTGGAGCCGCTTCAAGGTCAGCCGGATCGAGAAGGCCCAGACGAAACCAACGATCGCCGACCTCCGCGCGATCCTCGACCTCTACGGCGTCGGCAACGCCAACCGCGCCGCCCTCATCGAACTCCATAAGAATTCCTGGCGCCGGGGCTGGTGGACGGACTACTCCGATGTGTTTCGGGGCTCGTACGTGGCGTTGGAAGACGACGCCGTAACGATCGAGGAGTGGAGCCCGCAGCTGATCCCCGGACTACTGCAAACCGACGACTATGCTCGTGCCGTCATCCGCGCATCACTGCCTGGGGACGAGGCGGTCGTGCAGCGGCGAGTGCAGGCGCGCTCTGCCCGCCGGACCTTGCTCGGCCGTACCGACCGGACAGCGCCGACCTTCATTGCGATCATCGATGAGGCCGCGCTACGGCGGCCGATCGGTGGTCCCGAGGTCATGCGCAGCCAGCTCCGCGCGCTTCTGGACGCCGCTCGGCGACCGAACGTCAGCTTGCGCGTGATGCCGTACGCGACCTGCGTTGAAGTCGCCGAACTCGACCTCGACTCCATCAAGTAGCCGTACGAACAGTGAGGCCCCCGGCTCTGCCGGGGGCCTCACTCAAGTCCTGTCCGCGGTCGTCTCGGATGCTCAGGCGGTGGGCTCGCCGTAGGAGGGGCGGTGCTGCTGGAGGTTGGTGGCGAGCTGCTCGGCCATCTCGCCCGCGTCGAGGCGCTTCTCGATCTGGCGGAGGTCCTCGATCTTGGCGCGGGTCTCGGCGCGGCGGGGGGTGAGGACGGTGCAGCAGTCCTCGTCGGGCAGCTCCGAGATGCTCAGGGTGTGGATCTTCCTGGCCTCGGCCATGATCTCGGTCTTGTCCATGCCGATGAGCGGGCGCAGGATCGGCAGGCTCACCGCGTCGTCGAGGGCCGTGATGTTCTGCATGGTCTGGCTGCTGACCTGGCCGAGCGAGTCGCCGGTGATGAGCGCCGCGCCGCCGAGGTTCCCCGCGACGACCTCCGCCGTCTTCAGCATCAGGCGGCGCTGCGCGACGATCTGCAGCCGGTCGGCCCCGGAGGACTTGATCTGCTGCTGCGCCTTGCCGAACGGCACGACGAACAGCCGCGACCCGCCCTGGAACTTGTCCAGCTCGCGCACCAGGGCGTACGCCTTGTAGATCGACTCCGGGCCGGTGAACGGCATCCCGGAGAAGTGCAGGAAGTCGACCCGCAGGCCGCGGCGCATCATGCGGTACGCGGCGACGGGCGAGTCGATGCCGCCCGACATCAGCACCAGCGCCCGGCCGCTCATGCCGACCGGCAGGCCGCCGGCGCCGGGCGTGCCGTCGGTGAAGACGAAGACCTCGCGCTGGTCGACCTCGATGAACACCGCCAGGTCGGGGTGCTTGAGGTTGACCGGCAGGTCGTAGCGCTCCTTCACCTTCGCGCCGACGAGGGCGTTGAGGTCGGAGGAGGTGATCGGGAAGCGCTTGTCGCGGCGGCGCGCGCGGATGGCGAACGCGCCCTTGCGGGCCAGCGCGGGGTGCTGCGCGACGAGGTCGAGGGCCGCCTGGACGGTCGCGTCGACGTCCTTGTCGACCCGCCAGGCGCGGTGCACCCACACGATGCCCATCACGTCGGTGAGCCGCCGGGCGACGGCGTCGACGTCGGCCAGCTCGCCGCTCTCGGTGCGGACGACGATGACGCCCTCGCGCTGCCAGAGGTTGATCTTTATGCCGAGCCCCTTCACGGCGGCCCGGATGTTGTTCTGCAGCCGCCGCTCGAACAGCTCGCGGTTCTTGCCCTTGAGGACGATCTCCCCCAGTTTGAGGAGAACGCAGGGCTCACCGACGACGGCGGGCCGCTCGGCGTTCTGGGGCTGCGTCGTGGTTTCGAGCGTGGGCATGCGTCCAACCTCCAGCGGACACTGACGGGGTGCGAACATCAAGTGTCGCGCACGAACGCGACTGTCTGGACCGAACGCCCGGCCGGCGGTCGCTGTTCCCTTCCAGTGTCACCGATCGGACGGCCGTTCGAAATGATGAAGGCACCACACGGCGGTGCGGTGCCTTCAACGATCGTACGGGCGAGGAAGCCTCGGCGATCAGCCGAAGAAGACCTCGGCCTCCTCGTAGCGCTGGACCGGGACGGTCTTGAGCTGGTCGGTGGCGGCGCTCAGGTCGACGCGGACGATCTCGGTGCCCTGCAGGCCGACCATCTTGCCGTACGCCCCGTCGTGCACCGCGTCGATGGCGTGCACGCCGAACCGGGTGGCGAGCACGCGGTCGAACGCGGTCGGGGTGCCGCCGCGCTGGATGTGGCCGAGGACCGTGGTGCGGGCCTCCTTGCCGGTGCGCTTCTCGATCTCGGCGGCGAGACGCTCGCCGATGCCGCCGAGACGCACGTGACCGAAGGCGTCGAGCTCCTGCGTCTGCACGTCCATCTGGCCGTCGACCGGGTGGGCGCCCTCGGCGACCACGATGATCGGGGCGTACTTCGTCTGGAAGCGGCTCTCGACGTACCCGCAGACCTTCTCGATGTCGAAGGGCTTCTCCGGGATGAGGATGACGTTCGCACCCGACGCCATGCCGGCGTGCAGCGCGATCCAGCCCGCGTGCCGGCCCATGACCTCGCAGATCAGCGCGCGGTGGTGCGACTCGGCCGTGGTGTGCAGCCGGTCGATGGCCTCCATCGCGATGTTGACCGCGGTGTCGAACCCGAAGGTGTAGTCGGTGGCGTTGAGGTCGTTGTCGATGGTCTTGGGAACGCCGACCACCTTGACCCCCCTGTCGTGCAGCTGACGCGCCACACCCAGGGTGTCCTCGCCGCCGATGGCGATGAGCGCGTCGACGCCCAGCCCGGCGAGGTTGTCCTTGATCCGCTCGACGCCGCCCTCGATCTTGATCGGGTTCGTCCGGGACGAGCCGAGGATGGTGCCACCGCGCGGCAGGATGCCGCGGACCGCCTGGACGTCGAGCGGCGTGGTGTCGCCCTCGAGCGGACCACGCCAGCCGTCGCGGAAGCCGACGAACTCGTATCCGTAGACCTGGATGCCCTTGCGGACGACGGCGCGGATGACGGCGTTCAGCCCGGGGCAGTCACCGCCGCCGGTCAGCACTCCGACTCGCATGCCCAACTCCTCCGTGTAACCCTGGATTCACCCGCCAGCCTAGTGGCGCGGGTAGGACCTGATCGAAGACGGCGCGCCCACCGGGCACACCTCTCCGATTGGTCTAGACCATAGCGGAAAGCGGCCCCTCTGATCAGCCCTTCGAGGTGTTTGATGCCCGCTCGGCACCCTGCTCTTCCGCCCGGGTGAGTTCGTCCGCCGTTGCCCTCCCTGCCGCGGGGCCGGGCGCGGCGTCGTCCTTGACGTCCGCGGCGTAGCGATCGACGTACTCCTGGCCGGACAACCGCATGATGGCGTACATGATCTCGTCGGTGACCGCGCGCAGCACGACCCTGTCGTGCGCCATGCCGTAGTACCGGGAGAAGTCGAGCGGCTCGCCGAACCGCACCTCCGGGCGCGGGCGCAGCTTGGGCAGCGGCCGCCCGGCGGGCATCAGCTCGAAAGTGTTGATCATGGCCATCGGGATGACCGGCGCGCGCGACTCCAGGGCCAGCCGGGCCACGCCGGTCTTGCCGCGGTAGAGCCGCCCGTCCGGGACGCGCGTGCCCTCCGGGTAGATGCCGAGCAACCGGCCCTCGGCCAGCACCCGCAGCCCGGTCCGCAGCGCCGCCTCGCTCGCCCGGCCGCCCGTACGGTCGATGGGCACCTGCCCGACGCCGCTGAAGAACAGCCGGCTGAGGAGGCCCTTCAACCCCGTTCCGGTGAAGTACTCGGCCTTGGCCAGGAACGTCACCTTGCGCGGCAACGGCAGCGGCCCGAAGAAGTGGTCGGCGAAGGAGAGGTGGTTGCCGGCCAGGATGGCCGGACCGTGCCGCGGAACGTTGCGCGTGCCGTGCGCCCGCGGTCGCCAGACCAGATACAGAATGGGACCCAGGATGGCCTTGACGACCCAGTAGAACAACGCCCCGCCTTTCGTTACCCCCTGCCGTTCACCCGTCCGTGGGATGATAATCATCTTCCCATCTCAGGCCGGACACACCCACATCCACACACGGCACGTTTTCGACCTTGCGCGGCGCGGGGGCCGTAGGCTCATCTTTGAAGCGTCGGCCGATGGCAGTTCGAGGGGAGGCGCCATGGCGTTGACGCCGGACGTCCGGTCGCGCGTGACCGACGTGCCGTACGACGGCCTGGCCACGATGCGACGGGAGACCGGGGTATGAGTCGGCGGGGTAACGGGCTCACGGCGGACGCCTACGTCCCGCTCGCCGACCTGACTCCGCAACTCGCCGACGCGATGCTGTCCGCCCTCCGCGAGGCGGGCATCGCCGCCTACGCCGCCCCGGCGCCGGGTAAGACCGGCGGCTACCTCGACGTGCGGCTGCCCGAGGAGCCCACCGACCGGCTGTACGCCGACGCGGAGGCCCGGCAGGCCGCCGAGGACATCCTGGAAAGGCACCTCCCCGAGCTGCGCGCCGACTACGCCGCCTCCCGCGACGAGGACGAGATCTTCGCCGAGATCGTGGCCGGGTTCGACCTGCCGACGGTCGAGGGCGAGACGCCGTGGCCCGCCGAGGAGAACCTCGACGACGGTCCGGAGGACACCGCCGGACCCGCGCTGGAGGACTCCGGGTCGGAGCGCACCGCGACGGCCCGCGTCGTCAAGCCCGCGGCCGAGGACGAGGACGAGGACGAGCACTTCGTTCCGCCTCCCCCGCCGCCGCTGCCGAAGGCGGACCCGATGACGCGGTTCGCGTGGATCGCGCTGCTCGGCGGTCCGGTGTACCTCGTGCTGTCGGTGTTCCTCGGCTGGGCCGTGCCGAGCTGGGCGGCGTTCGCCGCCGTCGCGGCGTTCATCGGCGGCTTCGTGGCACTTGTCCTCCGCATGGGCGACGATCCCCCGGACGACGACGGCGCCGTGGTCTGACGGAGATCACGGCTGAGACACTTCGCGCCTGAGCGCCCGGCGGCGTACCGCTTCGTCTCGCTACGATCGGCGGCCAGGCAGTCCAGAAACCGCGAGGTATCTCATGTCCGGCGAAGAGCCAGCACTGAGCGAAGAGCACGAACCGCCCAGGGTCGCGCCCGCGGAACCGGGCGCATACGGCCCGGCGCCCGGGGAGGCTCAGGCGGCACCCGGACCGCACGGACCGCCGCCCGGGGAGGCGCCGGCGACGCCCGGACCGCCGCCCGAGGAGGCGGTGGGAATGCCCGGCCCGTACGGCCCGCCGCCCGTCCCTGGGCCGCCGGCTCATCCTGCGGCCGCGCCTCCGTACGGAGCGGTGCCGGACGGTCCGGACCCCGGCCCGGTGCTGCCGCTCGCGCATCGGGGCAAGCGGCTCCTGGCCCGGATGATCGACGCCGTGCTCATGATGGCCGTCGCGGCGGTGCCGGTCGCGCTCGTGTGGGTCTGGGTGGGCTACCTGGCCCCCGACGGCGACTCCGGCCTGGCCGCGATCGGCGCCGTGGGCTCGGTCCTCATCGTGACCATGGTCATCGTCCTGTACGAGGGCGCACAGCTCGCCGCGTGGGGGAAGACCCTGGGCAAGCGGTGGCTGGGTCTTCGCGTCGTGCGGGCGACGCCGCCCGGCGCCCCGCTGTCCCCCGGGAAGGCGTACCTGCGCGCGGCGGTCTATCCGCCCGGATTCGCCGTCCTTCAGGTGGTGCCGATGGTGGGCCTGCTGAGCATGCTCAACGTGCTGTGGCAGTTCTGGGACCCGGCCCTCCACCAGTGCCTGCACGACAAGGTCGTCGGCACCGTGGTCATCGACGACCGGGCCGCGCGTCGCGCCCTCGCCGGCGGGTGATCGGTCCGGCGCGGAGCGGGCGTCAGCCGACGCGCAGCTCGGCGAGGACGGGACGGTGGTCGGTGGCGGCCGGGTAGTCGGTGAGCAGCTCGGGGTCGTCGGGTACGCCGCAGCGCAGGACCTCGATGCCGTGGTCGGCGAACACGCCGTCGATCCGGCGCGTCGGGTTCGCGGCGCTGAACGTCTCCCGGAGCCCGTACGGCGCGGTCGCGCCCGCGTCCTGGAAGCGCTCGGCGAGCAGGTCCCAGGCCGCGCCCCCGGACTCCTCGTTGACGTCCCCGGCCACCACGACCGGTGCGCCGGTCTCCGCGCGGACGCGGTCGAGCTCCTCGATGATCTCCTCGGCGTGGCGGCGGCGCGGCCCGGCGGCGAGGTCGAGGTGGACGCAGGCGGCGACCAGGCGGACGCCGCCGACGTCGAACAGCGCCAGCGCGAGGCCGCGCTGGTGCATGTCGGGCACGGGCGACAGCAGACGGTGCCGTCCGTGCAGGGCGGTGGCCCGCGCTCCGGCGTACAGTTGCAGCCCGGCGACGCGGCCGCGCCGCGCCGCCACCGGGACGAGCGCGGCACGCCGGGCGAGCCACCTCCGCCGGTACCGCCAGAGCTGGAAACGCGGGGCCTCCTGGACGCAGAGGATGTCCGGCCGCAGCCGCCGGACGACGCGCACGAGCGCCGCCCGGTCGTCCCGCATCGACCGGATGTTGTAACTGACCAGTCGAACGGTGGGCATCCAGGAGGTCCGGTGGCTCGCTGCCCTAGCGGGAGCGCGCGAGGTCGGCGGCGCCGACGATGCCGGCGTCCGGGCCGAGCTCGGCGATCCTGATGTCGGCGAACGCGCGGTGGCCCCGGCCGGTGAGGGCGTTCTCGAAGGCCTCCCGCGTCGGCCCGAGCAGCAGGTCGCCCGCCTCCGACAGGCCACCGCCGATGACGAACGCCCCGGGGTCGAGGATGGCCGCGAGGTCGGCGAGTCCCTGCCCGACCCAGCGGGCGATCGTGCGGAAGCACTCCAGCGCCGCGCTGTCGCCCTCGCGTGCCGCCTCGGTGATCTCCGGGCCGCTGATCCCCTCGGGCCTGCCATCGCCCAGCTCGAGCAGGCGGCCGGCGAGCGCCGGGGACACCCGGGCGATCTCGCGGGCCTCGGCGACCAGGGCGTTGCCGGAGGCGTACTGCTCCCAGCAGCCGCGGTTGCCGCAGCCGCAGCGCCGGCCGTCGGGGACGACCCGGTAGTGCCCGAACTCGGCCCCGATGCCGAAGCGGCCGCGGTAGAGCTCGCCGCCGAGGATCAGGCCGCCGCCGATGCCCGTGCCGAGGGCGACGAGGATCATGTGGTCCTCGCCGCGGCCGGCGCCGAACTTCGCCTCGCCCCAGGCGATGGCGTTCGCGTCGTTCTCCACGACGACCGGGAGGCCGACCTCGCCCTCGACCTTCTTCTTGATGGGCTCGTCGCGCCAGGCGAGATTCGGGGCGAAGAGCACCGTGGCGCGGCTCTCGTCCACGAATCCGGCGGCGCCGAGGCCGACCGCCTCGACCTCACCGAAGCGGCTCTTGAGGAGCTCGACGACCTCCGCGATCACCCGGGCCGTCTCGTGCGGGCTCGTGGACGGCGTCGGCCGACGCACCTTCTCCAGAATCCGCCCACGGTCGTCGACCACTCCGGCGGCGACCTTCGTACCGCCGACATCCACACCAATGGTCAGCGTCATGGACGCTTCTCCTCCGTCAACCCGTCGCCGTGCCGGCGCCCGCCGGGTCGTCGCCCGCCGCGCGGGGGCGCGGCCGCGTGCGCTCGAACCCTGCCATCGCCTCACGGACCGCCGAGTAGAGCTGCTCACCCGCCGCCATCACGTGGGAGAGGACCTCCGGACCGGACTCGCGGGACGCCGCGATCGCCCGGCACACCGGGCAGTAGCGGCACTCGGGCGCGCCGGTCGCGAAGTGGTCGCCCCACGCTTCGCTGGTGGCCTCGCTCCATACGTCGTCCTTCGACCCGCCGCCGGCGTTGAACCGCCGACGGAGCGTGTCGACGAGACGCACGGCCTCGTACAGCACGGATGGTGGCTGCTCACTCATTGGTCATCATCTACCTATCGTCCGGCGTGAAACCGTACCGTCTCGGAGGGTGCGCGCGCGCCACGGGGTGCCCGTGGCGGCCGGGGCCGCGCCCGCTCTCGGTGCCCGTCGCATCGGCTACCCCTCGACGCGTCGTTTCAGCCCTCTGAGGGCCGTGTCGATGATGCGCTTCTCCGCCTTCCGCTTGACCATACCGATCATGGGAACGCGCACGTCCACCGCGAGCTCGTACGTCACCTCGGTGTCGCCGTCGCGCTCGGCGAGGCGGTAGGCGCCGGTCATGCCGGTGAGCATGGTGCCGCGCTCCGCGAGGTGCCAGTGCACCGCTTCGTCGTCGTCCCAGTCGTAGGCCAGGACGTAGGTGTCCTTGATCGGCCCAGCCTCCAGCGTGATCCGCACCTGTTCGGCGCGGCCGTCGTCTCCGGCGGCGACGATCTCGGCCGCGGTGATCCCTTCCGCCCATTCAGGGTATTCCGCAAAATCGGCGATGACCGCCATGATCTCTGGCTTTTCAGCCTCGATGGTGATGCTGGAGCTCGTACGGTCCGCCATCGGCGTTTCCTTCTTTCAACTTTCTTCCGGGCGATAAAAGGGTGCGGCGCTTCGCCTTGAGCGGAGCGTAGTCTCTAGAACTCCAGAACGTACGGAACCCCGCGTGCGCGGAAGTGACCGACGTTCACGCACTCGGTGCGGCCGATGCGGGTGCGGCGGACGAGCGGCTGGTGGACGTGGCCGAACAGCGCGTATCTCGGCTGCGTCTCCTGGATGGCGCGCAGGACCGCCTCGCTGCCGCGTTCGAATCGCCGGGCGACCGTGTCGTACAGCAGTTCGGGAACGGCGGGCGGAATGTGGCAGCACAGCACGTCGACCGCTCCGATCGCCGCGACCTTGGCGGCGTAGACCTCGTCGTCGAGTTCGTACGGCGTGCGGTATTCGGTGCGCAGCCCGCCGCCGACGAATCCGAAGCGCAGGCCGCCGATCTCCACGACCTCCCCGTCGAGCACCCGCTGGCCGGGCCGCAGGCTCTCCGCCCACAGCCGGGGGATGTCGACGTTGCCGTAGGTGAGGTACGCGGGCGTGGGCATGGCGCCGAACAGCTCCTTGTACTGGCGGCGCACGGCGGCCTCGATGTGCGGTCCGGCGTCGCCCTCCAGCGTCGCCCACATCGAGCGGGAGAACGCCCGTGCCTCGTCGAATCGCTTCTGGGTGCGCAGTTCGATGAAGGTCGCGGCGTGCTCCGCCCCGAACAGCTCGGCGAAGATGCCCTTGCCGTGGTCGTCGTAGTCGATGAACAGGATCAGATCCCCGAGGCAGATGAACGCGTCCGCCCCGTCACCGGCCGGGGCGAGCGCGTCCGCCCGTCCATGCACGTCGCTGACCACATGAACCCGCATGCGCCAACTGTAAGACCCGCCGGCGGTGCGGCACGTCGCCGCGGACCGGCGACCGCGGTCGGCGCTCGGCCGCGCCGCCACGGTCGGCGTCTCGGCCGCGGTCAGTGGTCGGCGGCGGCGTCGACGAGGGTGCGCCACTCGCGGACGCGCGCGGCGTCGACCGGGGCCTGGGGCCCGCCGCCCACCGGCCGTACGGCGTCGCCGACCTGGAAGGCCCGGACCCCGGCGGCCACGAGGGCCGGGACGTGCCGGCGCCGCAGGCCGCCGCCGACGAGCATGAGCCGCGCGTCGTGGGCGGCCCGGCGCAGCAGCGCCTCCATCCCCGCCCCCACGCCGCCCGCGGCCCCGGCGCACAGGACGGAGTCGAGGCCGCGCAGCAGGCGGAGGGTCCGCCAGGCGGCCTCCGGCTCGGCGGCGTGGTCGATCGCGCGGTGGAACGTCCACGGCAACGGCAGCACCGTGTCGGCGAGCCGGGCGGTCGCGGACAGGTCGACCGTGTGGTCGGCGTGGAGGAAGCCGAACACGAAGCCGTCCGCCCCGGCGTCGGCGTGGGCGGCCGCGGCGCGGCAGAGCCGGCCGAGCTCCGGTTCGGTCGTCCGGAAGCCGTTCTTGGCCCGGAGCACCACCCGGATCGGCAGGGAGGTCGTCTTGCGCATGGCGGCGACGGTCTTGGGATCCGGGGTCAGGCCGCCGGCCTGCCGGTCGGCGACCGCCATGATGCGGTCGGCACCGCCCGTCTCGGCGGCCTCGGCGTCCACCTCGTTCATCGCGACCACCTCGAGCAACGACATCGCCTCCCCCGCGCACCGGCGCCGCGATCCCCGCGGTGAGGCGTATTCTGGCCCGGCCCCTTCGCCACCGTCCCCGGACCTGACCTGCCTTTAGGCCGAACAGACGAGGTCGTTACCGCTTCGTTCCGCTATCGCGACCACGAGACGGGGCCGGGAACGCGCATCAACGAGGTCGTTACACGCGTGGTAAGAAGAAATGCGAGACGTGTCACCGCGCCAAAGGCTACCGATCAGTATCTTGAGGCGATAGCGTCCGTGCGAATGCCCGCCGTATCAGCTGAGGAGAAGTCGTGCGCGAGTACAGCGTTCCCGCACAAGTGACGATCGCCGACTCGGCGAACCTCACCGACACGCTCTTCTCCCGGGCCGCCGAAGAGCCGGACCGCGTCGTCATTCGGCGCAAGGCCGGATCCGGGTGGCGGGACGTCACCGCGCGCGAGTTCGCCGAGGAGATCGCCCGCGTCGCCAAGGGGCTGATCTCCGCCGGTGTCGAGCCGGGCGACCGCGTGGCGCTCATGTCCCGCACGCGGTACGAATGGACCGTCGCCGACTACGCGATCTGGGCGGCGGGCGGCGTGACCGTGCCGATCTACGAGACGTCCTCGGCCTCGCAGGTCGAGTGGATCGTCGGCGACTCCGGGGCCAAGGCCGTCTTCGTCGAGACGGACGAGCACGCCAAGGCCGTCGAGTCCCTCCGGGACCGGCTGTCCGAGCTCGCGCACGTCTGGCGGATGGACGACCTGCCGAGCGGCACGGGATCCGACCAGGACCTGACGGAGCGGCGGGAGTCGCGGTCCGTCGCCGACCTGGCCACGATCATCTACACGTCGGGCACGACCGGCCGCCCGAAGGGCTGCGAGATCACCCACGGCAACCTGCTCGCGACCGCGCGGAACGTCACCGAGGGCGCGCTGACGGAGGTGTTCGGCCTGAAGAGCGGCTCGACGCTGCTGTTCCTGCCGCTCGCCCACGTCTTCGCGCGGCTCATCGAGGTCGGCTGCGTCGAGGCGGGCGTGACGCTCGGCCACACGGCCGACATGGCGCACATCGTCGACGACCTCGCCTCCTTCCAGCCGACCTTCCTGCTCGCGGTGCCGCGCGTCTTCGAGAAGGTCTACATCGGCGCCGAGCAGAAGGCCGCCGCCGACGGCAAGGGCCGCATCTTCCGCGTCGCGGCCGACACCGCGATCGCCTACAGCCGCGCCGACTCTCCCGGGCTCGGGCTGCGGCTCAAGCACGCGCTGTTCGACCGGCTGGTGTACGGCAAGCTGCGCGCCGCGATCGGCGGCCGCGTCACCCACGCCGTCTCCGGCGGCGCGGCGCTGGGCGAGCGGCTCGGCCACTTCTTCGACGGCGTCGGCATCACGATCCTCGAGGGCTACGGCCTCACCGAGACGACCGCCCCGGCGGCGGTCAACCTGCCCAGCGACAACCGCATCGGCACCGTCGGCAAGCCGATCCCCGGCAGCACGCTGCGCATCGGCGACGACGGCGAGGTGCTCGTCAAGGGGCCGAACGTCTTCGCCGGCTACTGGCACAACGAGGAGGCGTCCAAGGCCGCCCTCGAGGACGGCTGGTTCCATACCGGCGACGTGGGCGAGCTCGACGAGGACGGCTACCTCCGGATCACCGGCCGCAAGAAGGAGATCATCGTCACCGCGGGCGGGAAGAACGTCGCGCCGGCGCCGCTGGAGGACCGGCTGCGCGCGCACCCGCTGATCAGCCAGTGCGTGGTGGTCGGCGACGCCCGTAAGTTCATCGGCTGCCTGATCACCCTCGACCCCGAGGCGCTCGAGCCGTGGAAGGAGCAGCACGGCAAGACGGGGCTGTCCACCGCGGAGCTCGTGAAGGACCCGGATCTGGTGAAGGAGATCGACGCGGCGGTGGCCGACGCCAACACCACGGTGTCCCGGGCCGAGGCGATCAAGAAGTACCGGATCCTCGACGTGGACTTCACCGAGGAGTCCGGCCACCTCACCCCGACCCTGAAGGTCAAGCGCAACCTCGTCGAGAAGGACTTCGCCGACGAGATCGAGGCACTCTACGCCTGACCCCCGAAGGTCGCCGGGCGGTCAGGCCGGCGTCTTGCGGACGACGGCCGACCGCGCGAAGTCGATCAGGTGGGCGCGCATCGCGTCCTGGTCGTCGGCGTCCGGCCCGAGGATGAGCCGCGCCATCTGCGGTACGGCGGTGGGCCATGCCGCCATGCCGCACACCGTCAGGAGGGTGCGGCCGACGTCCACCGAGGGCTCGGCGCCGAGGCCCTTCGCGAGCCCCTCGATCTTCCGGCGGTAGTGGGCGCGCCTGCCTTCGTCGAACTCGCGCTGGTGGCCGTAGTGCAGTGCCTCCCACAGCAACAGTCGCTGCAGGTCGGGGTGCGCGCGGTGGTAGTCGTACATGCGGGCGACGTAGTCACCGACGTCGTCGACGTCCTGGGAGACCAGCTCGACGACCTCGTCGAGCACCTGGCTCATGACGGCGTCGAACAGCTTCTCCTTGTTGCCGAAGTGGCCGTAGATGCGCTCCTTGTTGACGCCCGCGCGCTCGGCGATGCGGTCCACCCGCGCTCCGGCGATGCCGTACGCGGCGAACTCCTCCCGCGCGGCGCCGAGCAGGGCTTGCTTCGTGGCGGCGGCGGTGTCTCTGGGCATGCGATGAGCTTACCCGAAGCTCAATCCAACTAGTTGGTTGACATCCAACCGGTTGGTTGGCTACTTTCCTCGGCATGACGACGTTGAGCTTCTCCGGCCGTACCGGAACGACCGCCCCCCAGGCGGAGCCCGCCCACGCCCCCTTCGTGGCGACCCTGGTGACGTTCGTGGCGACGGCCCTGCTGGCCACCGGCCAGCTCTACGGCGTGATCCCCCTGCTGGGCGCGATGGGCCGGGAGTGGCACGCGCCGGCCTCCGCCCTGACGTGGATGGCCAGCGCGTTCGGTTTCGGATACGCGGCCGGGTTCCTGGTGTTCGGCCCGCTGTCGGACCGGTTCGGCCGACGCCGGATCATCGTGACGGGCATCGCCGCCACCGCGGTGACGACCGCGCTCGTGGCCCTGTCCTCCAGTCTCGGCATGGCGATCGGCCTTCGGGTCCTGCAGGGCGTGACCACCGCCGCGTTCGCTCCCGTCGCGTTCACCTACATCGCCGAACGCGCCGAGCCACGGCACCGCCCCACCCTGTTGTCCGCGGTGATCGGCGCGTTCCTCGCGTCGGCGGTGTTCGGTCAGCTCGCCGCGCAGGGCATCGCGGCGGTGGGGGGCTGGCGCGCGGTGTTCGCCGTGTTCGCGGTCGCCTTCGCCCTCGTCGCCGTCGCGCTGCGGCGGGTGATGCTGCCCGGCCGTCCCGGCACCACGGGCTCCCCGCTCGACGCGTACCGCGCCATGCCGCGCCTCCTCGCCCACCGCCGCCTCATCCCGCTCTACCTGGCGAGCCCGATGGTCCTCGGTTCGTTCGTCGCCCTCTACACCGGCCTGGCCCTCACCGGCGCGGCGGGCGGGCCGGCGGCACTGCTCACCCTGCGCGCGGCGGCGCTTCCGGCGATCCTCGCGATCCCCTTCGTGACGCCCGTCCTGCAGCGCGTCCCCGGAGCGCGCCGCGCGACCGGAGCGCTGACGCTGTCCGCCGTGTCGGCCGCGCTGATCGGACTGACCCACCCGGGCACCCTGGGGCTCGCGATCCTGCTGAACGCCTTCGTCGCCGGTGTCGGCCTCACCGCCCCCGCTCTGATCGAGACCATCGGCGGCCGCGCCGGTGCGGCGCGGGGCACGGCGGTGTCCCTGTTCACCTTCATCCTCTTCGTCGGTGCCAGCGTCGGCCCGCAGGTCGCCGGCGCGCTGAGCGCGCACGGCCTGCCCACCCTGGCGTTCGTCCTCGCGGCCCTGCTCGCCCTGGGCGCGGCGCTCACCCTGACCGCCCGCCGCTGACCGCTCCGGCTCACGGACCGTCGTCCCCCCGGATCTCCGGGGGGACGACGGTCCGTTCGTCATGACGTGGTGGTGAACGCGCGGCGGTACGCGGAGGGTGACGTGCGCATGACCCGCAGGAAGTGCGAGCGGAAGGTGACGGGACTGGCGAAACCGACCGCGCGGGCGATCTCCTCGACCGGCGCGGAGGTCTTCTCCAGGAGCGGCAGGCTGGCCTGGATCCGCTGGCCGATCAGCCACCGGGCGGGGCTGGTCCCCATGCAGCGCGCGAAGTGGCGCAGGAACGTCCGGGCGGACATGTGCGCGCGGGCGGCGAGCACGTCGACGGTGATCTCCTCCCGCAGATTGGCCAGTGCCCAGGTCGTCACCCGGGCGATCCGGTCGTCGCCGGCGTCGACGGTCACGGGCGCCTCGATGAACTGCGCCTGGCCGCCGTCGCGGTGCGGGGGGATCACCAGCCGCCGCGCCACCGCGTTGGCGACGCTCGGCCCGTGGTCACGGCGGACCAGATGCAGGCACAGGTCCAGACCCGCGGCGCTGCCGGCGCTGGTCAGGACGTCGCCGTCGTCGATGTAGAGGACGTCGGGGTTCACCCGGACGAGAGGGAACCGCCGCCGCAGCAGGCCGGCGTACTGCCAGTGGGTGGTCGCCGGCCGGTGGTCCAGCAGTCCGGCGGCGGCCAGGGCGAACGCGCCGGAGCAGATCGACACGACGCGGGCGCCCCGCTCGTGGGCCAGGCGCAGGGCCGCGACCAGCTCCGGCGAGGACTCCCCGCGTACGTCGGGGACGCCGGGGACGATGACGGTGTCGGCCGAGGCGAAGGTGTCCAGGCCGTGCTCGGTGTGGATGGCGGCACCGCCGACGATCGGGACCGGACCGGGTCGCTCGGCGCACACGGCCAGGTCGTACCACGGCACGTCCAGCTCCGGCCTCGGCAGCCCGAACACCTCGGTGACGATGCCCGTCTCGAACGGCGACATGCCCGCGTAGGCGAGCACCGCGACCACCGACCCCGGCCTCGAGCGCATGGCGGGATCCTAGCGGTGGGTGACGTTGACGCCACTGTTCCCCCGGAGGCGTCGTCGGCCACGATGACCGTCATGTCCAGTGTCCTCAGCACCGCGCCGGCTCCTCCCGACGAGGCCGCCCGCCACTTCGCCGCCCGCCTGGCCTTCGAGGCCGACGTGTCCGACGTCCACGCCGACCTGGAGGCCGGCGTGCCCGGCCTGGTCGTCGTCGACTCCCGCAACGTCGAGGCGTGGGAGCAGGGCCACCTGCCCGGCGCCCTGCACCTGCCCACCGCCCTGATCGGGGAACGTGCCCCCGCCCTCGTCTCTCCGGACACCACGGTCGTCACCTACTGCTGGGGACCGGGATGCAACGGGGCGACCCGGGCCGCGCTGGCCTTCGCCCGGCTGGGCTACCGGGTGAAGGAGATGATCGGCGGCTACGAGTACTGGGTGCGCGAGGGATTCGCGGTCGAGACCGCGACCGGGCGCCTCAGCAGGCCGGTCGACGCCCTGACCGCCCCGGTGGCGGGCGCCTCCTGCGGCTGCTAGCGCAGTCCGTTCCGGTGAGGAACCCTGGTGGCCACCGCCCCTGGAAGGCGGTGAACACCAGTGATCAAGCCCCGGGTCGGCCCGCGAGGAGGGCGGCGAAGCGGGCGGCCTGGACCTCCCAGCGCCACTCGCGCTCGACCCACGAACGCCCCTGCTTGCCCATCGCCTGCGCCGCGGACGGGTCGCGCAGCAGGCCGATGACGGCGTCGGCGACCGCGCCCACCGAGTGGCCGTCGACCACGATGCCGGTCTCACCGTCGAGGACGGCGTCGGGGGCGCCGCCGGAGTCGCCCGCCACCACCGGCAGAGCGGTGGCGGACGCCTCGAGGTAGACGATCCCCAGGCCCTCGACGTCGAGCCCGCGATGGCGGGTCCGGCAGGGCATGGCGAACACGTCACCGGCGTCGTAGTGCGCGGGAAGCTCCTCCCAGGGGACCGTGCCGGTCAGGTGCACGGCGTCCGCCACGCCCAGCTCGACGCGGAGCCGGTCGAGCGTGGTGCGGTACGGGCCGCCGCCGACGATCAGGAGGGCGGCGTCCGGGACGGCCCGCAGCACCTGCGGCCAGGCGCGGATCAGCGCGTCCTGCCCCTTGCGCGGGACCAGCCGGGAGACACAGACCACGACCGGGCGGTCCGCCAGGCCGTACCGGGCCCGGATCTCCTCTCCCCCGGCGCCGGGGTGGAACACCGCCTCGTCGACGCCGGGGGCCAGCCGCCGCATCCGCGCCACCGCCGCGGGCGACAGCGCGCGGGCCATCCGGCTGCGGGTGTACTCGCCCAGGTAGGTGAGCACGTCGACGTGGTCCCCGATCCGGCGCAGCAACCGGCGCGATCCGGGCAGCGCCGCCCACCCCGCCTCGTGACCGTGCGTGATCCCGACGAACCGCTCGACGCCGGACCGCCGCAGGCGCGGGGCCAGCAGCCCGAGCGGCGCCGCCGCGCCGAAGACCACCGAGTCACAACCCTCCGCGCGGACGATCTCGGCGGCGCGCCGCAGCACGGACGGGACCGGGAGCATCAACGGCCTTGGGTGCCGGACCACCGGGAACGCCTGTGCGGCATCGAACTCCGCCGCGCCCTCCCACGCGGGGGCGTACACGATGAGGGAGCCCGGCGGCCGGCGGGCCGCCAGGTTGTGCACGAACGCCTGGATGCCGCCCGGCCGGGGCGGGAAGTCGTTGGTCAGGACGAGCGTCTTCCTCATCGATGCCAGCATCGCATGGGTTCTGTGATCACCTTTACGCGCCCCCGTGACCGGAGCGAAACAGGGAGTTAATGTGGTTACGCGCGTCCTGGCCGCCCGGTCCCCGCCCGGCCTGCGAAGTGTGCACGGCGGACCCGACGAGGCACGGCGGTGAGCTTCACGACGAGGAGGAGCCACCCATGACCGAGACCCCCCGACCCCCGACCCCCCTCTCCACGATCGCCGATCCCGCCCCGCTCGGGCTGGCGGCGTTCGCACTGACCACCTTCCTTCTCTCCGCGAAGAACGCCGGGTGGACCGACGGCACGGACGCCTGGCTCGGATACGCGTTCGCGTACGGCGGCCTGATCCAGCTGCTGGCCGGCATGTGGGAGTTCCGCAACCGGAACGTCTTCGGCGCGACCGCGTTCGCCTCCTACGGCGGATTCTGGATCGGCCTCGCGCTGTACGTCCGCTGGGTCGCGCCCATGGCCGCGGCGACGGCGGCGGCCACGAAGGCGAACCCGGAGCACCTCGTCCAGAACGACCTCGGCTGGATCCTGCTGGCGTTCGCGATCTTCAACGCCTACATGCTCCTGTGGAGCACCCAGGTGACGGCGGCGGTCTTCGGGGTGTTCCTGACCCTGGAGCTCACCGAGATCATCCTGTTCATCGGCAACCTCTCGCACAGCAGCGGGGTCATCAAGTTCGGCGGCTGGGTGGGCGTCCTCACCGCCCTGGTCGCCTGGTACGCCTCCGCGGCCGGCGTGGTCAACGGGATGGGCGGCCGGTACGCGCTGCCGGTCGGCGGGCCGTTCGGCGCGCGCCGCACCGTGGAGACGGCCCCGGTCACCCAGTAGGCGCCACGCTCACCATCGTCCGTACGCCCCTGACCACGGCCGGGCCGTGGTCGGGGGCGTACGCCGTGAGAGGCGCGGGCCCGGTCAGGGACGGACGCTCGGCGGGGGCACCGCGACGTGGTGCAGGCGGGCCCACGCGCGGCCCATCGCGATGCGCTCCGGTCCGGAGGGATGGGTGTTCCAGAGCGCGTAGGCGAACCGGCTCGGGGACAGGTCGTCGAGGTTGCGGAGGCTGAGCGACCGCTGCATCGCCGCGAACGTCGCCGGGTCCCGCGTCAGTTCGAGGGAGTGCGCGTCGGCCCGGGCCTCGATGTGGCGGCTGACGAGGTTCTGCGCGGGTCCCGCCGCCTGGGCGAGAACGGTGACCGCGGCCAGCAGCAGCGCCGTCGACCGCGGGTCGGCCGCCGACCGTACGCCGGCCCGGCGCAGCAGGCGCGGCGAGGTCATCACCAGGTAGAGGACGCAGGCGCCGGTCGCGACCCCGAGGCCGCCGACGAGGGTGCCGGTCAGCACGTCGTTCCGCTTGGCGTGGCCGAGCTCGTGCGCGACGACGAGCTCGACCTCCTTCGGCGACTGGGACGCCAGGAGCGTGTCGTAGACGACGATGCGCCGGGTCGAGCCGAACCCCGAGACGTAGGCGTTCAGCTCGGTCGTGCGCTTCGACGCGTCGGCGACGAGGACGTCGCGCACCGGTACGCCGTCCGCGCGCGCCATCCGGAGCAGGTCCGTGCGCAACGGCCCGGCGGGCATCGAGGTGAAGGAGTTGAACAGCGGCTCGACCACCACCGGGTAGGCGTACGAGACGGCGGTGACGAGCAGGAAGCCGCCGACGGCCGCGCCCGCCCACCAGTGCCGCGGGAAGCGGCGGATGAGCAGGTGCAGGCCGAGCAGCGCGACGACCCAGATGACGAGGCTCACCCCGAACCCGGTGAGCCGGTCGCCGAACCACGACCCCCAGCCCTGGGTCGACAGGCCGTACCGTCGCAGCACCGACTCCGACCACGCGGCGAACGGCAGCGCGACCAGCTGGGTCAGCGCGGACAGCACCAGCGCGACGGCGATCAGGCGCAGGCCCCGCCGCCACGGCGCGGGCCTGGCGTCCGACGTGGACGGCCGCCGCACGACCCTGCCGAGCAGCCGGGCGCCCCAGGGCGTCAGGCCGAGGACGAGGACCACCACCAGGCCGGCGGCGAGCCCGGCGTACGCCGGACCGTCCATGGCCGCGCTGAACCTCTCGTTGCGCGCGATCTGCTCCCGCGTGAAGTCGAGCGCCGGATCCGCGACGGCCCGCCCGCCGGACAGCGGATGCCAGGGGGTCACCGCCGCCACGACGACGACCAGCAGCGCGCCCAGCACCACGGCGGCGACGGCCGCGGCGCGCCGGGGCGCCCCGCGCGCCTCCACCCGTGGAGCGGGCCCGGGATCGGCCTCGGTGCGCACGGGCGACCCGGCGCCCTCCTGCTCGCCGGCCTCCGTCAAGTGAGCTCCTTCCGCAGGTAGGCCCGCCACTGCGCGGCGAACCGGCTCGCGTCGACGCCGAGCACCTCACGCAGGGCGCGGTCCTCGATACGCGGGTCGCCGGCGTCGCCGGGTACCGCCGCGGCGGCCCGGTACAACCGGACCAGCCTGCCCTCACCGTAGCGCTCCGCGATCATCCGGCAGGCCAGCCACGCCTCCTCGTACGCGGCGGACAGGCGTTCGCCCGACCCGGTGAAGGCGCTGCGGCCCGGCGGCGCCGCCGGCAGGCCGTCGGAGGAGATCAGACCGGCCAGCTCGCGCGCCGCCGCCCGCGTCGAGACGCCGGCGCCCTTGTAGCCGACGTAGTCGGCCAGCCCTTCGACCAGCCACATGGGCGTGTGGCCGTCGCGGGCGCCGCCCATCGCGACGTGGACGAGTTCGTGGGTGAGGACGACGTGCCGGCCGAGCCCGTTCAGCCGGCCGAAGGCGGTGGGGGTGATGACCACGCGGTCCACGCCGCCGTTCGCCTCGCCCGCGCCGCCGCTGACGGTCGCGAGCGCGGCGATGTCGCCGAGGTTCCGGACGTCCCCCACGAGCTCCTCGGCCTGCTGCTCCGTCGCGGGCGCGAGCGCCACGACGCGCCGTGCCCAGCGGTCGCCCACGACCTTCGAGACCAGGCCGACCCCGGTGTCCAGCCGCCGGGCGATGTCGCGGAGTTCGGCGGTCCGCGTCTCCCCGCCCTCGGTGACTCCGGTGCCGTCCCCGACCCCCGCGCCGCCCTCGCCGAGGACCAGGCTGCGTTCGCCGCGGATGACGGTCAGGTCCGGCCCGTCCCAGATCTGCGGATCGTCGCGCAGGCCGTGCGTGGAGCCGTCACCGGACACGACCCAGCCGGTGCCCTGGCGCCGTTGGAAGGTGAGGTACTCGGTGTAGGCGGCGTCCTTCGTGTCGAAGCCGCGCAGCCGGTAGGTGAGCGTCAGCCGCGCCGTCCAGCCATCGTCGGCGGCCGCCGCGGCCCGGGTGTCCGCGAGCGACTCGCGCCACGCCGACAGGGGGACCTTCGCCAGATTGTCGAACAGCGTCTCCTGCCCGGCGCGGAACGCCTGCGCCGACGGGTCGACGGTGGCGAGGAAGGCCGTGCGGTCATGGGTGAGGACGGCGCGGGAGCGGCGTTGCAGCAGCGCCGTCACCGTCGCCGGGCTCGGCGCGGGCACCGTGGCCGCGCTCCGCAACGAGGCGGCCGCGTGCCCCGTCTCGCGGTGCAGGGCCGCGTAGCCGACCGCGGTGACCAGCTGCAGCGCGATCGCCACCCCGGTCAGCGCGGCGACCCGTCCCTGCCAGGTGCCCGCCGACGATGACATGCGCGTGATGTTGACTTCCGCTCCCCCGGCTAGAACCGGGCGATTCCTACCACGGTCGGCTGACCGTCTCGGTGGGTTCCTGCTTCACGGCGCTGCGCCGGGAGGACTCCCGGTCTTACCTGCGCTCCACAGGCTGTCACCGCCAGTCCGGCGGCCCGGCCGATGTTCACGGCCGCGTTGGTGTCCCGATCCAGGACGGTCCCGCACGTCCTGCACGTCCAGTGTCGGACGTGCAGGGGCTTGGGACCGTCCTTGGTGCCGCAGGCCGAGCACACCTGAGAGGTGGGCTCGAACCGGCCGATGCGCACGAGGGTACGGCCGTACCGTGCGGCTTTGTATTCCAGCATCGCGAGGAACTGAGCCCATCCGGCGTCGTGTACGGACTTGGCCATGCGCGTACGGGCGAGTCCGTTGATCGCCAGATTCTCCACCGCGATCGCTTGGTTCTCGCGGATCAGCTTGGTGGAGAGCTGGTGGTGGAACTCCCGCCGTGCGTCGGCCACCCTCGCGTGAGCGCGGGCGACCTTGTGCCGAGCCTTCTCCCGGTTGTTCGACCCCTTCACCTTGCGGCTCAGGGCCTGCTGGGCCCGGCCCGCGCTGTCCTTGATCACCGTCACGGTGGACGGCGCACACGGCAGGGCGCGGGACCACTTCACCCGCACATCACCGATCTTCGGAAGCCGCAGGTCACCGCCCGGCGTGATCGACCACCGGGCGTTCGCGGTGAACCGTACGCTCTGCCGGGTGTCCTTACGGGACTTGAAGCGGGGCTCTTGAACCTTCGGCCCTTTCCGGGCTCCCTTGAGCGAGGAGAAGAAGTTGGAGTAGGCCGCCTCCAGGTCCCGCAGGGGCTGTTGCAAGACGACTGCGGAGACCTCGCCGAGCCACGCGCGCTCCGGCGTCTTCTTCGCCTCGGTGATCACCCGCCTGGACAGCTCCGCCGCCTTCGGAAACGGCAGACCTTGCACCCGGGCATCCTTACGGACATGCAACGCGTCGTTGAACACCACGCGAGCGCACCCGAACGCCCTGGCCAGCGCCGCACGCTGGGGCCCGTTCGGGTACAGGCGAAACCCGTACCGAAGCTGCACGGCCACCAACGTACACAACTGATAATGCCCAGAGACCGAGATCCCTGACGAAGCACCGCCGGGGCCGTCCTTGCGGACGACCCCGGCGGTGATCAGCGGACTCGGCGCCGTGGTGTGCCGGTCCGGCGGACGATCCGGCTCAGTACGGCCGGGCCGCGCCGTAGAACGCGTGCTTGTAGTAGCTGTTGTTGTCGATCCGGATCTGCTTGATCCGCGTGCCGGTGTGCGACGCGTGGATCATGTAGATCTTGTGACCGACGACCTTCGAGATGATCCCGGTGTGGTTGTTGTCGTTGAAGTACACCAGGTCACCGGCCGCGAGGTTCTTCCAGCGGACGTGCCGCTTGATGTGGCGGTGCTGCTGGCCCGCGGTGCGCGGCAGCCGGACGCCGGCCTTGCGGTAGGAGTACTGCACCAGACCGGAGCAGTCGAACGTCTTGGGCCCGGCGCCCCCGTAGCGGTACCACTTGCCGATCTGCTTGCGGGCGATGGCGACCGCCTCCAGACCGACCTTGTGTCGCTGGCTCCAGGACTTGTGCTTCGTCGTCGCCTTGGCGACGGTGACGGCCGTCTGGGGGGTCGCGGCGTGCGCGGCGGTGGCCGTCAGGGCGACGGGTGCGAGGACCGCACCCGCGGCGACCATGCCTCCGGCGAGGCGGAGGCGCAGGGACGAAGCGGTCGAGGGGTTGCGAGACAGAGGTCTCTCCTTCCACTACGCCTACCGGGTTAGCTGTCGGGTTCGGGCTGGAAGCCGCCCTACGGCATGCCTGCGGGAGAACAGGCGCCCCGATTCACCCCCGTGAAATCCGCGCCTTTCGGCGCGATCGGTTCCCCGGCTCCGTGTGCCCACGGATTAGGCGTGCACGGCCACCCGCGGCCCGGTCGGGCCACTTCGGCGATGACCGTTGCTCTGCATCTCTGACAAGCCGGAAGCGGCATGTCCGCACGGCGCGTGTCGAACCGCACCCCGCTGACCGAGGCCCCCTCCGGCCGAGCGACACATGGCGTGCGCCGCGATCCGCACCGTCGGTGCGGAAGATTCGAAAGGTGTGACGCCGGCAGGCCGACCGGATCCGGTCCGCGCCTCGGCGCTCCGGCCGGGAGTCCGTCCCCCCGGCCTGTCGGCGTCCGTTGTTCAGTTGTCGATCGGTCGTCTCAGATGAGCCGGCCGCCGCCCATGAAGGTCGAGGTGTACCAGGCGTCGCTGAGGTTGGAGATCTTCACGACGTCGCCGGTGTGCGGGGCGTGCAGGAACTTGCCGTTGCCCAGGTAGAACCCGACGTGCCCGAGGTCGTGGAAGAAGACGAGGTCACCGGGCTGCAGGTCGGCCTTGGAGACCCGGCGACTGGCGTCCCACTGATCCGGCACCCAGTGGTTGAGCTTGATGCCGACCTTGCGGTAGGCGACCATCGTGATCCCGGAGCAGTCCCAGGTGCTCGGGCCCGAGCCGCCGAAGACGTACGGCTTGCCGAGCTGGGCGCAGGCGAACTTCAGCACGATCTCCGCCTTGCCCGAGGCGAGGACCGAGCAGTTCTCCTTGGAACTGCCCGGATCGATGCCGGCGCCGAGCTTGCGGACCAGGTTGAGCTGCCGCGCGATGGCCGCGTTGGCCTGCTTGCGCTGCGTCTCGAGCTGGTTCTTCTTGGCCGTGAGCTGCTGGGCGGCCTGAACGCGCAGCGCCTGCTCACGCTCCAGCCGCTGCGCGGAGGCGAGGTACTGCTGGAACTCCGCCGACCGGTTGTGCGCGATCTGGTTGAACGCCGACATCTGCGAGAGCACGGCGTCCGGGTCCTTGGAGCTCACCAGCTGGGGGATCGAGCCGTTGTCCCCGGTCTTGTAGGCGTCGACGGCGAGCTGCGCGACCCGCAGCCGCAGCTGCTGGAACGTCTTGCGCTCGGCCTGCACCGACTTGCTCAGCGCGTTGACCCGGCTCTGGGCCGCCTTCCAGTCCGCCTTGGTCTGGTTGTACTGGTTGCTCAGCTGGTCGACCTTGTCGTTCAGCTGCGCGAGCTCCTTCTTCGCCGCGCTCAGCGAAGAGCCGGGGTCCGCGTGCGCGGGAACCCCCGGCAGGGCGAGCCCCGCGACGGCGACGAACCCGACGGTCGTCAGGAACCGGCGGCCGGTCCTGGGCATGATCGTACGCTCCTTGGCCATGATGATCCGTTCCTAGAGCGCGCCCGCGCCGACGTAATGCGAGCTGTACCAGGGGTTGCTCAGGCTGTCGATCTTGACGTAAGAGCCCGTGTGCGGCGAGTGGATGAACTTGCCGCCGCCCACGTAGATGCCGACGTGCCCGAGGTTGTCGAAGAAGACCAGGTCGCCGGGGGACAGGGCGGACTGGGGAGTGACCCTGGTGGTGGCGTCGTACTGGTCCGGGACGACGCGGGGAATGGTCCTCCCCGCCGCCGCGTAGGCCTTCATCGTGAAGCCGGAGCAGTCGTACCGCGGGCCGGTGCCGCCGTAGAGGTACGGCGTGCCGCACTTGCTGTAGGCCCACTCGAGTACGGTCCGCGCCTTGCCGGTCGCCGAGCCCTGGTAGCCGCCGCCGCAGTTGCTCGCCACGGGACCGCTGTCACCGCCGCCGGAGTCCGCCGCCGGGCCCAGCTTCTTGACCAGGGCCTTCTGCTGCTCGACCGACTTCTCGATGCTCTTCTTCTTGGCGAGGAGAGCGTTCTTCTTCTGCACCAGGTCGGTGGTGCCCTGCTCGGCCTGCGCCTGCTGCCGCTGGAGCAACTGGGCGGCGTTGAGGAACTGGGTGAGCTCGGTGGAGCGGTTCTTGGACAGCTGCGCGAAGGCCGACATCTGGTCGAGCACCGTCTGCGGGTCCTTGGCCGAGACCAGGGCGGGGATGTCGGCGCCGTTCGAGCCGTTCTTGTACGCGGACGCGGCCATCTGCGCGACACGGACGCGGAGCTCGGCCCACGTCTGGCGCTGCTGCTTGACCGAGGCCTTGAGCGCCTTCAGCTTCTTGTCGGCCGCCGCCCACTGCTCTTTGGCCTTGTTGTAGTCGTTGTCCAGGTGGTCGACCTGCGAGTTCAGCTTGGCCAGCTTGGCCTTCGCCTGGCTCAGCGTCTCCTTGGGCTTCGCCTCGGCCGTACCGGCCGGCAGAGCCAGCGCCGCCGAGGCGGCGACGCACAGGGTGGCCAACGTGCGACCGCGGATCCAGCCGCTCATCGGCCGTCCGACGGCCGAGCCGTCGGCACTGCGCTCTGTTGCCACGATTTGCGGCACGCCCCTCTCCCACTGTCCGCCTACCGGGTTAGCTGACGGATTCGGGCGTGGAAGTCGCCCTACGGAGCCCACAGCGCTCCGATTCACCCCTGAAACCTGGTTCCCCGGCTCGTCGTGCCGGTGAGGATCCTACGGCCCGGAGCCCGGGCGTCCTCACCGAACGTGACGACTCGGCGGAAGCCGTCGCCGTCGCCTGGGGGGCGACGAACCAGCGACCGGCTCAGCGCGTGAGACTAGTCAAGTCTCACGCTGGTAACAACCGCTTCTCCGGGAATTCGAGCAATTCACGTCATTTACGCAACAGGGCGCGCGCGGATCGTCACGATGCGCGGTCGACGGAGATCGTCATTCGCAGGGGCGGGATCAGCCCCTCCGCGGCGAGAATGCCCAGCGCGCGGCGCTCGAGCGGATCAATGTCCAGGCCGGACTCGGGGATGGCGGGCATCATGGTGACGACGCAGTCGGCGCAGCCGACGTTGCGTAGCTCACACTTGGCGCAGTCGATGAGCACGAATTCCTCCTCGTGTCGTCGTCATTGCCAGACGTTACGAGGACCCACCGACAATTCCCTCCGCAATATCCACCCGCGCGGGCCGGGCCGGGCGGGCACGGACGGTCAGGTGCGGCCGAGACGGCGGAGGAGGAGCGACGACGGCGCCGGCCGGGCGTCGGCCCGCCGGGCCGAGTCGCAGACCTCCTGGTCGGAGGAGATGACCACCACGGCGCGCCCGCTCGGCTCGGCGCGGACCAGGTGGCCGATCAGCTCGTCGGCCGTCTGACCGGGCTCGCTGAACAGCACGCGCACACCGCGCGGCGCCTGCACGGCGACGGGGGCGTTCAGCTCCGCGCCGTCGAAGACCACCGTCACCTCCGCCTTGGTCTGCGCGTGCAGCACGCCCAGGCCCGAGACGAGGCGGGACCGCTGGTCGGCGAGCGGCAGGTCGCCGTACCCGGTCTTGGTGACGTTGTAGCCGTCGACGATGAGGTGCACCTGCGGGAGCGTGAGCAACTGGTCCAGGAGCGCCGGGTCGCTGTCGGCCAGCGCCCGTCCGGGCAGCGTGCGGTGCCCGGGACGGCTGGGCGTGATGCCGCCGACACTGTCGGCCGGCCGGGTGATGCCCGGCGGCAGCGCGATCTCGTCGCGGAGCCCCTTGGCGGCGTCGGTGAGGGCGTCGAGGAGGACGCGCAGCCGGGCCTCGTCGACGTTGCGGCCCTCGCGGGCGGCGCGCCGGGCGCTCTCGGCGGCGGCCTCGGCATGGGACAAGCGGCTGCGCAGCCGGCGCAGCTCCGCCTCGGCGGCGGCCGCCGCGACGGAGGACGCGGCACGCTCCTCCCCCAGCCGGCGGTCGAGCTCCTCCGCCCGCGCGTGCTCCCGCTTCGCCTTGCCCCGCGCCTCGTGCAGCCGCTTGCGCAGCTCGGCGTTCTCGGTGCGCAGCTCACGCAGCTCGGCGCGGAGCTTCTCGGTCTCCTCTGACCGGGTGGCCTTCACCGCGGCGATCTGGTCCCGGAGGTCGGCGACCTGGCGCATGACCTTGGCGTCCTCGGCGGCCGCCGCCGACCGCTCCAGGTCCCGGCGCGCGGTCTCGATCCGCTCGGCCCAGTCCGGCGGGCGCAGGAGGTACGCGAGGGCGGCCACGGTCACCGGGTCCGCGGCGGGCGGCACGGCGCCCGAGCCGACCGCTTCGGCCAGCACCGGCTCGCTCTCCCGTACGACATCGGCGACACGCTCGCGGAACCCGTTGTCGTCCTCGAGCTGGGCGGCGATCAGCGTCGCGGCCAGCCGGGCGCGGCGCCGGGGCTCGAACCGGGCCACCCGCCGGAGCGGCGGCGGGACCTCGTCGGGCCGCAGCCCGCCGATGACGCCGGCCGCGGCCTCGACGACACGCTGGCGCACCGCTTCGGGGAGCGGCTGATCGAGGTGTTCGCCCGGGCCGGTGTCGATGGTCTGCTCCTCATGGTCGCGGGGCGGCGCGCCGGGACGCGTGCGCCGGGCTCCGTGTCGCCGTCGCTGCCCAGCGTAGACGGCTCGGCGACCTACGGTCCGCAATCCCCCCGACGAATACCACAAGGTATCCGCGCGCCGGGTCGCCGCAACGAATGTGGATGCCGCAGAGTGGCCCCCGCCCCAGGCCGCCCGAACGAATGTCGGTCTTCCCGCGTACGGTTCCGCCCATGGCCTCCGTCGGCCCTGCGGTGCAGGGCACCCTCGATGACCTCGGCACCCCGCTGGCCGGCGTCACCTTCGTCGTCGTCGACCTCGAGACCACCGGAGGGTCGGCCAAGGAAGACGCGATCACCGAGATCGGCGCCGTCAAGGTGCGCGGCGGCGAGATCGTGGGCGAGTTCGCCACCCTCGTCGACCCCGGGATGGCGATCCCTCCCTTCATCTCGGTGATCACCGGCATCACGCAGCAGATGGTCGTGGCGGCTCCCCGCATCGGCGAGGTCCTGCCGTCGTTCCTGGAGTTCGCCGGGGGCGCGGTCCTGGTCGCGCACAACGCGCCGTTCGACATGGGCTTCCTGAAGGCGGCCTGCGCCGCGCAGGAGCGGCCCTGGCCGGCGCCGCCGGTGGTGGACACCGCCGACCTCGCGCGCCGCGTCCTCACCCGCGACGAGGTCCCCAACTGCAAGCTCGCCACCCTCTCCCGTTTCTTCCGGGCCCGCGTCGAGCCCTGTCACCGCGCGCTCACCGACGCCCGCGCGACCGTCGACGTCCTGCACGGCCTGCTGGAGCGCGCCGGGGCGTTCGGTGTGGAGACCCTGGAGGAGCTCACCGGCTTCCAGCGCGCGCCGACGCCGGAGCAGCGGAGCAAGCGCCACCTGGCCGACGGTGTGCCCGCCGCGCCGGGCGTCTACCTCTTCGAGGACGCGCGCGGCGAGGTGCTCTACGTCGGCAAGAGCGGCCGGCTGCGCAGCCGCGTCACCTCCTACTTCACCGCCTCGGAGACCCGCCGGCACGTCCGCGAGATGATCGGCGTCGCCGAGCGGGTCCGCACCATCGTGTGCGCGAGCCCCCTCGAGGCCGAGGTCCGCGAGCTGCGACTCATCGCGGCGCACAAGCCGCGCTACAACCGCCGGTCGCGCCACCCGGAGCGGGCGGTCTGGCTGAAGCTCACCGCCGAGTCCTTCCCCCGGCTGTCGATCGTCCGGGAGGTGCGCGACGACGGTGCCGCCTACCTCGGCCCGTTCGGCAGCACCCGCACGGCCGAGGAGGCGCGCGCCGCCGTGCACGACGCCGTCCCCCTGCGCCAGTGCACCCAGCGGCTCACCCTGCGGCTGATCGAGACCCGCCGGGCCGCCACCTGCGCGCTCGCCGAGCTCGGCCGCTGCGGTGCCCCGTGCGAGGGCCGGCAGGCGCCGGAGGACTACTCCCGCCACGCCTCCCTGGCCCGGCGGATCCTGGAGGGCGACGTCCGTCCGGTCGTCGCCGCCGCGCGGGCCCGCATCGACCGGCTCGCCGGCGAGCTGCGCTACGAAGAGGCGGCGGTGCAGCGCGACCGGCTGGCCGCCTTCGTCCGCGGCGCGGCGCGCTGCCAGCGCCTGTCCGCCCTGGCCGGACTCGCGCAGTTGGTCGCGGCCCGGCCGGCCTTCGACGGCGGCTGGGAGCTGCACGTCGTCCGCCACGGGCGCCTCGCCGCCGCCGGCACCGTTCCCCCGCACGCCCACCCCGTCCCGTACGTCGAGGCGCTGGTCGCCACCGCCGAGACCGTGCGGCCCGGCATCGGGGCCACCCCGCGGGCCTCCGCCGAGGAGATGGAGTGCGTGCTGCGCTGGCTCGACTCCCCCGGCGTGCGCCTCGTCGAGGTCGACGGCACGTGGACCTGTCCGCCGCACGGCGCCGAGAGCGTGCGTCAGTGGATCGAGAGCGCCGCCGCGCGCCCCGATTCCCGTAAGGTTGACCGCGCCGGTCGGCCGATGCGATAGGAGCAGGTGTGGCGCTGCCGCTGTACGACAACCAGCCGACGCGGCGCGCGCCTCTGGTCACCTACCTGCTGATCGCCGCCAACGTGGTCATCTTCCTGCTGTCGCCGATCGCCTCGATCGGCCACCACGGCGAAGGGGTCGAACAGCGCCGGTGCGAGCAGGTGACGTTCCTGCTGAAGTACGGCGCCGTCCCGAAGGAGATGGTCTCGAACCGGCAGAATCCGGTGCCGGAGGAGGTCGCCCACCTCTGCGCGCCGAAACCGTTCCACAAGCGGCCGTGGCTGTCCGCGCTGTCGTCGATGTTCCTGCACGGCGGCGTCGCCCACATCCTCGGCAACATGGTGTACCTCTTCATCTTCGGCGCGGCGACCGAGGACCGCCTCGGCCGGCTCCGGTTCCTGGTCTTCTACCTTCTGGTCGGCTACATCGCGGCGTACGGTTTCGCGATCACCTACCCCGGCTCCGACACCCCCCTGGTCGGCGCGTCCGGCGCCATCGCGGGCGTGCTCGGCTCCCACCTCGTGCTCTACCCGCGGTCGCGGACGATCGCGCTGATCCTGTCGATCTTCCCGTTCCGGCTGCCGTCCTGGACGCTGCTCGTCCAGTTCTTCGTGTTCCAGTGGCTCAGCCTCGGCGACAGCCAGAGCCAGACCGCGTACGTCGCGCACATCTACGGCTTCGTCGCCGGGGTGATCGTCGGCCTGCTCGTCCGGCGCGGCACCGTGGCCCGCAAGTCGGCCGCCCTCAGCTGGACCTAGCGGGCGCCATCCAGCACGGCCCCCTCCACTAGGCTTTGCGACGGGCGATCCGACATCGCGCGCAACCCACGCAGGAGGCATTCCGTGATCACCGCCATCGTGCTCATCAAGGCCGACGTCTCGCGCATCCCGGAGGTCGCCGAGATCATCGCCGGTCTCGACGGGGTGAGCGAGGTCTACTCGGTGACCGGGGAGTTCGACCTGGTCGCGCTGGTGCGCGTGCGGCAGTACGAGCAGATCGCGGATGTCATCCCCGGCGGCCTGAACAAGGTCGCCGGCGTGACGCACACCGAGACCCACATCGCCTTCCGCACGTACTCCCAGCACGACCTGGAGGCCGCGTTCGCCCTCGGCCTGCCGGACGGGGACTGACCGGGCCGGGACGAGCGGCGCCGGCGAGGCCGCCCACGCCCGCCCCGGCGACCACTCCTCGGCCCGCGCAGGCGAGTCGCCCCTCGTGCTCGGCGCCTCATCCTTCCCAGAACACGCGGAACGGCCCGCCACCCGGAATCGGGTGGCGGGCCGTACTCGTGTGCGGGCGGCGGCGTCAGTGGTGGCTGATCGCCCTGCTGCCGCCGGTGCCGCCGGGCTCGACGCCGCCCGCCTCGAGGTCCTCCTCGGCGTGCGGGCTGGTGTCGTCGTGCCCCTCGTCGTGGCCGTCCGCCGGGACGTCGTCGGCGGTGAAGGCACGGTTGAGGTTCTTGCGCAGCTTGCCCAGCGGGCCACGCGCGGACGGCGCCGGAACGCCGTTCTCGTCCTCGTCCTCGATCGCCAGGTCCGGCAGCGGCTTCTTGCCGGTGAGCACCGCCTTGTCCTCGTCGCGCGCCGGCTCGTGCACCTCGATGAACTCACCGCTCGGCAGCCGCATGATGATGCCGGACTCGACACCGTGGTGCAGGATGTCCTGATCCTTGCGCTGCAGGCCGAGGCAGAGCCGCTTGGTGACGAAGTACGCGAGGGCGGGGCCGATGAAGACGGCGAACCGGAAGAACCACGTCGTCGCGTACAGGGACACGTGGAACTTGTCGGCGATGACGTCGTTACCGCCAGCCAGCCACAGCAGACCGTAGAAGGTGACCGCGGTCATGCCGACGGCGGTACGGAACGGGGCGTTCCGCGGCCGGTCGGCGATGTGGTGGATCCGTTTGTCGCCGGTGGCCCACTGCTCGATGAACGGCCAGAGGGCCGCGCCGGTCATGATGAGCCCCAGCGGCACGAGCGCGGGAACGAGGACGTTCCACGAGACCGTGTGACCCCACAGGTTGGTCTCCCAGTTGGGCATGATGCGCAGCGCGCCCTCGAGGAAGCCCATGTAGAAGTCGGGCTGCGAGCCGGCCGTGATCGAGTCGGGCGTGTACGGGCCGAACAGCCAGATCGGGTTGATCTGGGCGAACGTCCCGAGCAGCGCGATGACCGCGAAGGTGAACATGAAGAAGGCACCGGCCTTGATCATGAACACCGGGTAGAACGGCTTGCCGATGACGTTCTTCTCCGCGCGGTTCTTGCCCGGGAACTGGGTGTGCCCCTGGTGCCACAGGATCATGAAGTGCGCGCCGACCAGCGCCAGCAGGATGCCGGGGATCAGCAGGACGTGCACCGTGTACAGGCGCGGGATGAAGTCGTGACCCGGGAAGTCGCCGCCGAAGGCGAAGTAGAACAGGTACGTCCCGACCAGTGGGATCGACTGCATGACGCCCTGGGTGATCCGCAGACCGGTGCCGGAGAGCAGGTCGTCCGGCAGCGAGTAGCCGAACAGGCCCTCCAGCAGCGCCAGCGTGAACAGGCCCAGGCCGATCAGCCAGTTGACCTCGCGCGGCTTGCGGTACGCGCCGGTGAAGAAGACGCGCAGCATGTGCACCGTGAGCGAGGCCACGAACATGACCGCGGCCCAGTGGTGGATCTGCCGCATGAGCAGGCCACCGCGCACGTCGAAGCTGATGTTCAGCGTCGAGCTGTACGCCTCGCTCATGTGCACGCCGACGAGCTTGGTGTAGTGCCCGTTGTACACGACCTCGGACATGCTGGGCTTGAACCACAGCGTCAGGAACGTGCCCGTCGCGAGCAGGATGATGAAGGAGTAGAGCGCGATCTCCCCGAGCATGAACGACCAGTGGTCGGGGAAGACCTTCTTCATCTTGCCGCGGAGGAATCCCGCGGTGCCGAAGCGCTCGTCGAGGAAGCCGATCGCGCCGTCGACCGCCTTCGGGGGTGCTTGCGTCGTCATTGGTCGCTCACCGATCCTCGCTCATCGAATCGGTCGCCGATGAGGGTTGTCATGCCTTGGGCCTCCCCCGCTCCCAGAAGCTGGGTCCGACCGGCTCGTGGAAGTCGCTCGTCGCGATGAGGTAACCCTCGGAGTCGACGCCGATGGGCAGCTGCGGCAGCGGCCGGGCCGCCGGACCGAAGATGACCTTGGCGCCGTCGAGCGCGTCGAACGTCGACTGGTGGCAGGGGCACAGGATGTGGTGCGTCGTCTGCTCGTACAGCGCGGCCGGGCAGCCGACGTGCGTGCAGATCTTGGAGTAGGCGATGATGCCGCCGACGTTCCAGTTCTCCCGGCCCTTCTTGACCTTGAGCTGGTCCTCCGGAACGTTGATCAGCAGCACCGTGGCCTTGGCGAGCTCGTCGAGGTTGTCCTCGGCGCCCTCCGGGATGACGGTGATGATGCCGCCCGGGGAGTTGAAGTCGGACGGCTTCAGCGGCTGGCCGGTGCCGTCGACGACGAGCCGGGTGCCCTTCTTCCACGAGGTGTGGCGGAGCTTCTTCTCCGGCAGCGGGCCCAGGTCGCGCAGCAGGATCAGCGGGAGCAGACCCAGCGGCGCGGAGGCCAGCAGCAGGGAGCGGCGCAGCAGCGGCCGCTTGGTGATGCCGCTCTCCTCGGCGCCCTGGAGGAAGTACTCGTTGAAGACCTGCCGGTCCTCGGCCGGGGACGCCAGCTCGTGCCGCTCCTGGATGATCTCCTTGGTCGTCATCAGGTGACGAACCCAGATCGTCATGCCGACGGCCATGCCGAGGAAGATCACCGTGAGCGCGCTGCCCAGGGCGTAGTTCGAGTGCATCGCGCGGACGATGTCGTCGTTGCCGACGTGGCCCGGCCACACGGCGTAGAAGACGATGAACGCGACGCCCGCGAGGAAGGTCAGGAAGAAGAAGAACGCCGCCGCACGCTCGGCCTTGCGCGCCTTCACCGGGTCGAGCTTGTACCCGGTGCTCTCCCCGCCGTCTCCCTCGGACGGCAGCAGGTCATGGCTCTGCACCTGCGGCGGAGTGCCGATGACGCGCTTCGGCGCCCGCTCCTCTTCGGAGGGCGCTCCGTGAGTCTCGTTGGTCTCAGACATTGTGCTTCTTCTTGGGCTTCCTGGCGGTGATCCACATCGCCGCGATGACGATCAGTCCAAGTCCGACCAGCCAGCCGGCCAGGCCCTCGGCCACCGGGCCGACCCGGCCGAGACCGTTGCCGCCGGGATTCGGCTCGCTGCGGGTCTGGGTGACGTACGCGATGATCGCCCGCTTCTGCGCCGGCGTCAGCGTGGTGTCGTTGAAGACCGGCATGGCCTGCGGGCCGGTGAGCATGGCCTCGTAGATCTGCTCGGGCGTCGCCTTGGTCAGCGGCGGGGCGTACTTGCCTCCGGTCAGTGCCCCACCGGAGCCGGCGAAGTTGTGGCACTGCGCGCAGTTCGCCCGGAAGAGCTTTCCGCCCATGGCCGCGTCGCCGCTCGCCGGGTCGACCTGGTCCTTCGACGGGATCGCGGGGCCGCCGCCGAGAGAGGCGATGTACGCGGCGATCTGACGCGTCTGCTCCTCGTTGAAGACCGGCTTCTTGCGCGGAATCTGCGCGCCGAGGTTCATGGCGGGCATCCGCCCGGTGCCGACCTGGAAGTCGACCGAGGCCGCGCCGACGCCGAGCAGGCTGGGGGCGTTCTTCGTACCCTCGGCGTTGGCTCCGTGGCAGCTCGAGCAGGCCTGGTTGAACAGCTGCTTGCCCTTGGCCACGTCCTGATCCGACGCCGCCGCGGCGGCCGCCTGTGCTCGGTCAGTGCGCGGCGAAACACCGGCGTAGGCGACGCCGATGATCGCGAGCGCGGCCAGCACAACGGCGTAGCCCGCCCACGGGCGCCGTCGCCATGCGGTGATCCATTTCACGGAAGAGATCCCTCGTTCTGGGTCAGGTGAAGATCTTGTCGATCCCGTAGATGGTGAAGAACAGCCCCACCCAGACCGCATCGACAAAGTGCCAGTAGTAGGACACGACGATGGCGCTCGTCGCCTGCTCATGTGTCCAGCGCTTCGCGGCGTACGTGCGTCCCAGCATGAAGATGAACGCGATCAGTCCACCGGTCACGTGCAGCCCGTGGAAGCCCGTGGTCAGGTAGAAGACCGAGCCGTACGCGCTGCTGGAGATCGTCGTGCCCTCGTGAATGAGACTGCGGTACTCATTCAGCTGGCCGGCCACGAAGACCGCGCCCATGAGGAAGGACAGGACGTACCACTCGCGCAGACCCCAGCGCTTGAGGTTGAAGATCGACCCCAGGCGCCTGACCTGCCCCCGTTCCGCGGCGAACACGCCCATCTGGCAGGTCACACTGGACATCAGCAGGATGAAGGTGTTGGCCGAGGCGTACGGGATGTCCAAGTGGGCCTGGGGCCACGCGCCGCCGTCCCCCTTGGTCACCGACCGGATGGTGAAGTACATCGCGAACAGCGCCGCGAAGAACATGAGCTCAGACGACAGCCACACGATCGTGCCCACGCTTACGAGGTTGGGCCGGTTGGCGTGGGACCGGGGTGCCGTTTCTGTCGCGGTTGCTGTTGCCACGGGCAGCATTATTGCGGCACCCGCCCGCGCTCCGTGCAGGACCCCCCTGTAGAGGCGATTCGCCTCCTCACAGCACGTCGCACGCGCCCCGGACGGACGGCCCTACCCGCCGCCGCGCCATCTCCCGGTAGCATCGGGCACGTAGCACGCGACCACGTAACCCATGGATGAGCCGATGAGCACCGAAGAGACCATGAAGGTCCTCGTTTACAGCGACGACGCGAACACCCGCAACGAGGTGCGGCTCGCGATCGGCCGCCGCCCCGCCCCCGGCCTGCCGAAGGTCGAGTTCGTCGAGGTCGCGACGGAGCCCGCGGTTTTCGTCCACCTCGACAGGGGCGACATCGACGTGGTGATCCTCGACGGCGAGGCGCGCCCGGCCGGCGGCATGGGCATCTGCCGGCAGGCCAAGGACGAGATCTACCACTGCCCGCCGATCATGGTCATCATCGCCCGCCGCGACGACGGCTGGCTGGCGACCTGGTCCCGCGCCGACGCCGTGGCCTCCCAGCCGATCGACCCGGTCGCGCTGGCCGAGGGCGTCGCCGACCTGATGCGCCGCCGCCTGGAGGGGCGCGTCGGCGGCTCCGAGCCCCGCCTGTCCGTCCAGTAGCCGTCCGCCGCCGCGGACGCCGGCGTACCCCGAAGAGGCACCCATGGACCCGCGTACGACGTGGCCCGCGCTCCTCAACGCGCTGATCGACGGCGAGTCGCTGTCGTCAGACGAGACCGCCTGGGCGATGAACGAGATCATGTCCGGTCAGGCGACCGACGTGCAGATCGCCGGCTTCGCGGTCGCGCTGCGGGCCAAGGGCGAGACCGTCGCCGAGGTCGCGGGGCTCGCCGAGGGGATGCTCGGGCACGCGCGGCCCATCACCGTGCCCGGGCGCGCGGTCGACCTCGTCGGCACCGGCGGGGACCGCGCGCACACCGTCAACGTCTCCACCATGGGCGCGATCGTCGCCGCCTCCGTCGGCGCGCGCATGGTCAAGCACGGCAACCGTGCCGCGTCGTCGTCCTGCGGCGCCGCGGACCTGCTCGAGGAGCTCGGCGTCGTCATCGACCTGCCGCCGGAGGCGACGGCGCGGGTCGCCGACGAGGTCGGCATCACGTTCTGCTTCGCCCCGCTCTACCACTCCGCGCTCAAGTACGCCTCGAAGACGCGCGCCGAGCTGCGGGTACCGACGGTGTTCAACTTCCTCGGGCCGCTCACCAACCCGGCCCGGCCCTCCGCTCAGGCGGTGGGCGTGTTCCACCCGCGCATGGCGGGGATCATGGCCGGAGTGTTCGCCGAGCGCGGCTGCTCGTCGCTGGTGTTCCGCGGCGACGACGGGCTCGACGAGCTGACCACCACCTCCACGTCGGTCATCTGGGTGGTCCGCGACGGCACCGCCACCGAGACCGTCTTCGACCCGGCCGACCTCGGCATCCCCCGCGCCACGCCGGACGACCTGCGCGGCGCCGACGCCGCGCACAACGCCCGCGTGGCCCACGCGGTGCTGGGCGGGGAGCGCGGCCCGGTGCGCGACATCGTGGCCCTCAACGCCGCAGCGGCGCTCGTGGTGGCGGAGGGCGCCCCTCAGGCCGACGCGCTGACCGAGACGCTCGCGGCGGCGTACACCCGCGCCCTGGAGGCCATCGACTCCGGTGCGGCCGCCGCCCTGCTGGACCGCTGGATCGCCGCCACCCGCCGCCACGCGGCCTGAGCCCCACCACACCGTCTGAGCCCCACCACGCCGCCTGAGCTTCGCCGCGCCTCGTCCGAGCCCCACCGCGCCGCCTGAGCCGCACCACGCCGGCTGAGCTTCGCCGCGCCTCGCCCGAGCCCCACCACGTCGGCTGAGCTTCACCACACCGTCTGAGCCCCACCACGCCGCCTGACTCCTGCGGCGCGCCACCACGCGCCGCACCGACCGTCCGGACCGCCCTGCTCGCGCCGCCTTCGGGCGCGCGTGTGCGGAAGGCTCGGTGAAGGCCGTACGTCCGGCCTCGCGGAAACGGCGAAGCGGGCCGAACAGGATGGCGGTCGTTACGTTCTCCGAGACTTCTGTACGGACGCACGAAGGCCGGCACCGCCTGCGCGGTGCCGGCCTTCCGTTGCCTCTGCCTCAGTGCGAGAAGTGGCCTCGGTAGTACTCGAAGACGAACCCGATCGCCGCGAGGACGACCCCGAGCATCCCGATGAGCAGCAGCCACCAGCCGAACACGGCGCCGAGCGCGGCCGTCGCGGCGGCGAGCGCCGTGAACAGCGGCCACCAGCTGTGCGGGCTGAAGAACCCGAGCTCACCGGCGCCCTCGGCGATGTCGGCGTCCTTGTCGTCCTCCGGCCGCGGGTCGATCCGCCGGCCGGTGAACAGCAGGTAGAAACCGGTGAGACCCGCCAGGCCGATGGTCAGCGCCAGCGCCGTCGTACCGGTCGGGTCGTGCGACCACAGCCAGTAGATGGCGTCCATCACCGCGAAGAACAGGGCGCAGAAGACGAACAGGTAACCCTCGATCTTCATGTCAGTCCTCCGTCCCGGCTCCGGCCGTCACCGCGGCCTGGTCTCTGTGCGGGTAGTGCAGATCGAAGGCCGGGCGCTCCGACCGGATCCGCGGAATCGAGGTGAAGTTGTGCCGCGGCGGCGGGCAGGACGTCGCCCACTCGAGCGAGTTGCCGAAGCCCCACGGGTCGTCGACGTTCACCCGCTTGCCGCTCTTCGCCGTGATGAAGACGTTCCACAGGAACGGGATCATCGACACTGCGAGGATGAACGCGCCGATGGTCGAGACGACGTTCAGCGCGGTGAACTGCTTGGCGTAGTCCGGGACACGACGCTGCATGCCCTCCGCGCCGAGCCAGTGCTGGACCAGGAAGGTGGTGTGGAAGCCGATGAACAGCAGCCAGAAGTGGATCTTCCCGAGGGTCTCGTTGAGCATCTTCCCCGTCATCTTGGGCCACCAGAAGTAGAAGCCCGCGAACATCGCGAAGACCACGGTGCCGAACAGCACGTAGTGGAAGTGCGCGACGACGAAGTAGGAGTCGTTGAGCTGGAAGTCCAGCGGCGGCGAGGCCAGGATGATGCCGGTCAGGCCACCGAACAGGAACGTCACCAGGAAGCCGATCGACCAGAGCATCGGCGTCTCGAACGTCAGGTGCCCTCGCCAGATCGTGCCGACCCAGTTGAAGAACTTCACACCGGTCGGGACCGCGATCAGGAACGTCATGAACGAGAAGAACGGCAGCAGCACCTGGCCGGTGGGGAACATGTGGTGCGCCCACACGGTCACGGACAGGCCCGCGATCGCGATGGTGGCGCCGACCAGGCCGATGTAACCGAACACCGGCTTGCGGCTGAACACCGGCAGGATCTCGGTGATGATGCCGAAGAACGGCAGCGCGACGATGTAGACCTCTGGGTGGCCGAAGAACCAGAACAGGTGCTGCCAGAGCATCGCACCGCCGGTGGCCGGGTCGAACACGTGCGCGCCGAGCTTACGGTCGGCCTCCAGGGCCAGCAGCGCGGCGGCGAGCACCGGGAACGCCATCAGCACGAGGATCGAGGTCAGCAGGATGTTCCACGTGAAGATCGGCATCCGGAACATCGTCATGCCGGGCGCCCGCATGCAGAAGATCGTCGTGATGAAGTTGACGCCACCGAGGATCGTGCCGAGGCCGGAGAGCGTCAGACCCATGATCCACAGGTCGCCGCCGACCTCCGGGGACCGGACGATGTCCGAGAGCGGTGTGTAGGCGTACCAGCCGAAGCTGGCGGCGCCGCCCGGCGTGAGGAATCCGATGAGCGTGATGCTGCTGCCGAACAGGAAGAAGTAGAAGCTCAGCATGTTCATGCGCGGGAACGCCACGTCCGGCGATCCGATCTGCAGCGGCATGATCACGTTGCCGAAGCCGATGAACAGCGGCGTCGCGAACATCAGCAGCATGATCGTGCCATGCATGGTGAACAGCTGGTTGAACTGCTCGTTGCTCAGGAACTGCAGACCTGGCTTGGCCAGCTCGCTGCGCATGAGCAGCGCCATGATGCCGCCGATGCCGAAGAACACGAACGACGTGATCAGGTACATGTACCCGATCACCTTGTGGTCCGTGGACGTGAGCCACGACACGATGACGCGGCCCTTGCTCGGCCGCGGCCGGAACGCCGGCGCGGAGGGGGTGGAATGAGTAATGGTCGTGGTCACTGAGCGCTCCCGCTCGCCTGGTGGCTCGAGATGAACTGCTGGAACTCCTGCGGCGTGACGATCTTCACCTGGAAGAGCATCCGGCTGTGGTCGACGCCGCAGAACTCAGCGCAGCGTCCCTCGAACGTACCCGTCTTGGTCGGGGTGACCTCGAAGTCCTGTCCGGTGCGGGCACCGGGGAGGATGTCCCGCTTGAAGATGAACGAGGGGACCCAGAAGGAGTGGATGACGTCCGTCGAGACGAGGTGGAAGCGTACCCGCTGCCCGACCGGGATGACGAGGACGGGCTTGTTGGTCGCGTCGGGGCTCGTGGGCTGACCGACGATCGGCTTCGTGTGGTACTGCGGGTAGTCGAACTGCCAGCTCCACTGGAAGGCGGTCACGTTGACCTGCGTGACCTGGCCCGGATCGTTCGTCTTGCTGACCTTGTTGAGATACGTCTCGTCGCGCGCGGTGAAGTAGAACAGCACCGCGATGATGATGAACGGCACGACGGTGTAGAGCATCTCGATCGGCAGGTTGTACCGGACCTGCGGCGGCAGCTGGTCAGAACGCTTGCGGTGGAACAGCACCGCCCAGATGATCAGCCCCCACACGAGCGCACCGACGACGAACGCCGCGATCCATGACCCCTGCCATAGGGTCACGACGCGCTTGGCCTGCTCGGTCACCGGCGTCGGCAGACCGAGACGCTTGCCTTGGCCTGAGCACGCCGTCGTGGCGAGCGCCAACATGGAGAGCACCACGGCGCCCTGCAGCATGCGTCGCCGCGGGCTCGGCGCTCCAGTGCGCACGGGCATGTGCCGCTTCCTACGGCGGGTCGGACTCACGGATTGCCTTCCCACGATGAAGCCCGAATCTCCGGGCGATCAGTTCGATGTTCACGCTTGTCGACCAAACATTAGCGTGAGGGTCGCGGACACCCACTTGGGACCCCCATTAGTGTCTTCTTCGTGGCCTACTTCGATGCGGCGTCCACCGAATCCCTGCATCCGGCGGCCCGGGACGCCCTCATCTCGGCGCTGGACGGCGGCTGGGCCGACCCGCAGCGGCTCTACGGCGACGCGCGGCGCGCCCGGCTGCTGCTCGACCAGGCCAGAGCCAAGGTCGCCGTCGCGTTCGGCGTGCGCCCCGACGAGACGTACTTCACCTCCTCCGGCACCCAGGCGGTGCACCTGGCGATGCTGGGCACGCTGTCGGCCCGCCGCCGGACCGGCCGCCACCTGGTGGTCGGCGCCGTCGAGCACTCCAGCGTCCTGCACACCGCGGCGCTGCACGAGCGCGAGGGCGGGAAGGTGACCACGGTCGGCGTGGACCGTACGGGCCGGGTCGACCCGGAGGAGTTCGCGGCGGCGCTGCGCCCCGACACGGCACTGGCCTGCCTGCAGTCCGCGAACCACGAGGTCGGCACGCTACAGCCGGTCGCGGAGGTGGCCGAGGCGTGCCGCGCGGCGCGCGTCCCGTTGTTCGTCGACGCCGCACAGTCCGTCGGCCGGGTCGAGGTGCCCGCCGGCTGGTCGCTGCTGGCCGCCAGCGCCCACAAGTGGGGCGGTCCGCCGGGCGTCGGCGTCCTCGTCATCCGGAAGAACACCCGGTGGCGGTCGCCGCTCCCGGAGGACGAGCGCGAGGGCCGCCGGGTCCCCGGGTTCGAGAACGTCCCCGGAGCCGTCGCCGCCGCCGCGGCGCTGGAGGCGTACGCCGCGGAGCTGGAACGCGACGGCCCACGGCTGTCCGCGCTGGTCGACCGGATCCGCGACCGCGTGCCGCAGCTCGTCGAGGACGTCGAGGTCATCGGCGACCCCGTACGCCGCCTGCCGCACCTGGTGACGTTCTCCTGCCTGTACGTCGAGGGCGAGGCGCTCCTCACCGAACTCGACCGGCTCGGTTTCGCCGTTTCTTCCGGCAGCTCCTGTACGGCCGATACGCTGCGTCCCAGCCACGTTCTGGAGGCGATGGGGGTGATTACCCATGGAAACGTCCGGGTATCGCTCCCTCGCGGAACCAGCGCGACCGACGTCGACCGTTTCCTCGCGGTTCTTCCCGGGGCCGTGGCCAGACTCCGCCGTGCGGCGGGGGTGACCAGTCATTGAGTAGGGAGATGCGATGGGGCTGAGGCGCCGCCGGGCCGAGCGGGAGACGCCGCAGGAGGCGACGCCCCCGGCGTACCACGGACCGCTGCCGGTCCTGACCATCGACGCGCTCGGCCGTAAGTGCCCCATCCCGATCATCATGCTCGCCGAGCGCATCGGCGAGGTGCCGGTCGGCCAGATCATCGCGGTGCAGGCCGACGACGTCGCGGCGCGCACCGATGTGCCCGCCTGGTGCCGGATGAAGTCCCAGGACTTCGTCCGCGAGGAGACCCTCCCCCGCGGCTGGGCCTTCCACATACGCCGCACGTATTGAATGGCGCCCGCTCCGCGGGCACGGTTCGCCGGCGCTCAACGCGCCGTCTTCCCTCGTCGCTCCGGTCGCTGCGCTCCTCGGTCCAGCGACGCGCGCCGGCCAACGGGTGAGCGCCCGCTCCGGCGATCGGCGGCGGAGCGAGCGCTTCGGGTACTGGTCAGAGGTGCTGCGCGACCTCGGCGGCGGCCTGCTCGCCGTACGCGCCGGCGAACCGTTCGACGAAGCGCTCGCCGTGGAGGGTGTACTCCTGCGGGCCGGCGACCTCCAGCGCGTGCGCGGCGAGGAGGTTCCCGGTCTGCGCGGCGCGTTCGAGGGACAGTCCCCAGGCCAGCGCGGTCAGGAACCCGGCGCGGAACGCGTCACCGACGCCCGTCGGCTCGACCTTCTCCACCTCCGGGGCCGCGTCGACGTGCAGGCTCGGCTCGCCGGCGCGGTCGATGCGCACGCCCTTCGGGCCGAGCGTGGTGACGCGGACGCCGACGCGGGACAGGATCTCCTCGCTCGACCAGCCGCTCTTCTGCTCGCACAGCGACGCCTCGTACTCGTTGGTGAACAGGTACGCGGCGCCGTCGATGAGCTCCCGCACGTCGTCCATCCGGGCGAGCTGCTGTGACGGGTCCGCGGCGAACGGGATCCCCCGGGTGCGGCACTCCTCCGTGTGGCGGATCATCGCCTCGGGGTCGTCGGCGCCGATGAGGACCAGGTCGATGCCGCCGAGCCGCTCGGCGATCGGCTGCAGCTCGATCTGGCGGGCGTCGCTCATCGCGCCCGCGTAGAAGGAGGCGATCTGGTTGTGGTCCTGGTCGGTCGTGCACAGAAACCGGGCGGTGTGGTGCAGGTCGGAGATGTGCACCGCGGAGGTGTCCACGCCGTGCCGCTCCAGCCAGGAGCGGTAGTCGGCGAAGTCGTCGCCGACCGCGCCGACGAGGACCGGATGCTGGCCGAGCAGGCCCATGCCGAAGCAGATGTTGGCCGCCACGCCGCCGCGCCGGATCTCCAGCTCGTCGACGAGGAAGGACAGGGACACGGTGTGCAGCTGGTCGGGGATGAGCTGGTCCGCGAACCGGCCCGGGAAACTCATCAGATGGTCGGTTGCGATGGAGCCGGCTACAGCGATGCGCACGACGTCGATCTCCTCGTCGGTTCGGCGGCCCCGTCATCACCGCGAGGCCGTCTCGAATGGCGGTCCAAACCCGGCAAGGGTACTGCGTCACCGGTCGCTGAAACGCCGGATGCCCGTGCCCGGGGTGGACCCGGTCACGGGCATCGTCGCGCGAAGCCCTAAAGGCTCAGTGGAACGAGTCGCCGCAGGCGCAGGAGCCGCTGGCGTTCGGGTTGTCGATCGTGAAGCCCTGCTTCTCGATGGTGTCGACGAAGTCGATCGTGGCGCCGGTGAGGTAGGGGACGCTCTTCCGCTCGACGCGCACGGCGAGGCCGTTGAAGTCCTGAACGAGGTCACCGTCCAGCTGGCGGTCGTCGAAGTAAAGCTGGTAGATCAGGCCCGAGCACCCACCCGGCTGGACCTGCACGCGCAGCGCGAGGCCTTCTTCGCCCTGCTGTTCGAGCAGGCCCTTGGCCTTCTCCGCCGCGGCGTCCGTGAGGACGACGCCCTGCTGCGTGCCGGTCTCGGCTGGAACCGTCATGTGCTGACTCCCGATTGGCTCGGTCGCCTTGTGGCGGCCGTGGTGTTGTCGCTTGCCTCTCCGCACAACGTACCCGCTGCCGGGGGGCATTCCCCAATGGACCGGTTCTTTCACAGCCGCTCCCGGCGGCTTGACCGGCGCCGCGTACGATGACGTATCGTCAAAGAGACGATAAGTCTGTCAAGGGAGCCTCCCAGTGACCATCGACATCGGCAGCCCCCTGCTGCTCCTCGGCCGCGGCGCCGACCCGGCGAGCGAGCGCGGGGTCTCTTGTCCGGGCGACCTGCCGCCCGCCTCCGACCCGGCCCTGGTCGAGCGGGCCCATGCCGCCAAGGCCGCCCTGGGCGAACGGTTGTTCGTGCTGGGCCACCACTACCAGCGCGACGAGGTCATCCAGTTCGCGGACGTCACGGGCGACTCCTTCAAGCTCGCCCAGGAGGCGGCGGCCCGGCCGCAGGCGCCGTACGTCGTCTTCTGCGGTGTGCACTTCATGGCCGAGTCCGCCGACATCCTGACCGGCGCCGACCAGCGGGTCGTCCTGCCGGACCTGGCCGCCGGCTGCTCGATGGCCGACATGGCGACCTACGACCAGGTCGAGGAGTGCTGGGAGGTCCTGGAGGACGCGGGGATCGCCGACGACGTCGTGCCGATCACGTACATGAACTCCTCGGCCGACATCAAGGCGTTCGTCGGCCGGCACGGCGGCACCGTCTGCACGTCCTCCAACGCCCGCCGCGCCCTCGAGTGGGCGTTCTCCAAGGGCTCGAAGGTGCTGTTCCTGCCCGACCAGCACCTGGGCCGCAACACCGCCGTGCTGGAGATGGGCCTGGGGCTGGACGACTGCGTGGTCTACAACCCGCACCGGCCGGACGGCGGGCTCGCCGCGGACGAACTGCGGGCCGCCACGATGATCCTGTGGCGCGGGCACTGCTCGGTGCACGGGCGGTTCAGCAAGGAGTCCGTCGACGACGTACGGGCGCGCATCCCCGGCGTCAACGTGCTGGTCCACCCCGAGTGCCGCCACGAGGTCGTCAAGGAGGCCGACCACATCGGGTCGACGGAGTACATCATTCGCATGCTCGACCAGGCCCCGGCCGGGTCGGCGTGGGCCGTCGGCACGGAGCTCAACCTCGTGAAGCGACTCGCCGACCGGCACCCCGACAAGACGATCGTCTTCCTGGACAAGACCGTCTGCTTCTGCTCGACGATGAACCGCATCGACCTGCCGCACCTGGTCTGGTCGCTGGAGTCCCTGGCCCGGGGCGAGGTCGTCAACCAGATCACTGTCGACGAGGAGACGGCGCGCTACGCCCGCGCCGCCCTCGACCAGATGCTCGCCCTCCCGTAGCCTCCGACCGATCCCTGGCGGTGGCGGCGAGCCCGTCCGTGACGCCGCCAGGGATACGCCGGTCAGACGGGCTCGACGAGTTCGTCCATCATGCGGCGCATCGGCGCGGGATCGCCGCGCATGATGGCGATGGATGCGGCCACGTTTCGAGCCGCGTCCATTCTCGCCCATCTAACGGCGAATCCCGCCTCACGGGTGAGTTGCCCTAAGAAAGCCCGTTGGGTCCGGCCGTTCCTTTCCCTGAACGGATGCAACGCGTTGATCTCTCCGAAGTAGTAGGTGAGACGGTCGACGAAGTCCCTCCGTCGTAGTCCCACGAGGAATTCCTCTTTGGCCAGGGAGCCGAAGATGCGCTCCCCCTCGGAGGGGATGAACTGCGGAAGGCAGAAGACGTCGCCCTTCGCGATGGTCACCGTTCGGACCTCTCCGGCCCACTCGTAGATGTCTCCGAAGACCGCGCGGTGGAAGGCGCAGAGATGATCTAGATCGTACGCTCCGACCACCGGGCGTACGGCAAGACGAATGAGCGCCGCTCGGGTGATGTCCCGCTCGGCCTGCCGCAGTGCCTCATGGGTGTCGCAACCGAGCTTGTTCTTCAGAACGCCGGTCGCGGGATCGATATAGGGATCGAAGCTCACACTTGACGATATCGAGCCAGCGTGCGCTCATACATCTCATTCGCGTCGATGTCCCCCGCCACATAATCGGCTACGGCCTGCTCATGCTCGGCACTGAACGCACCGGGCACTTCGACCTGGACAGAGCGCGCCGCATCGAGAGCGGCCTGAAGACGGGCGATTTGATCGACCATCTCCTCATATGCCGCATAAGGCAGAACGATCGCTTGTGGCTTGCGATACGCGCCAAAGATCACCGGCTTGGCGCGCGCTCCTTCGCGGCTGAACCGCGCGAGCGTCTCGGAGAGCCGTTTCCGGACTTCCGACAGCGGCTGCACGGAGAGCGCGAAGGATGTCATGCCTCCAAGAATACTTGGTACGTGTACAACTTGCTGTACAACTTAGGCGCGGAGGCGGTGGGCCTCGTCGAAGAGCGTGGCCTCGGCGAGGCGGGTCGTGATGTAGGCGCTGACGGCCGCGGCCGCGAGCTGCATGTACATCACGACGATCTGGTAACGGATCGCGGTGAGCGGGTCGACGCCGCCGAGGATCAGACCGGTCATCGCGCCGGGCAGAGTGATCAGCCCGACGACCTTCGTGGAGTCGATGACGGGCAGCAGGGCGGTGTGCAACGCGTCGCGGGTGTGCGGGGCGAACGCCTCCCGGGCGGTGAGGCCAAGGGTCAGGCGGGCCTCGATCGCGGCCCGGCCGGAGGTGACCGCGTCGCGTACGCGCCGCAGGGCCAGGCCCACGGCCTGCATCGAGGCACCGATGATCATCCCGGCGACGGGGACGACGACGCGTGCCTGAGCGGGGATGACGTCGAGCAGGACGAGGGCGAGCAGCGTCGTGCCGCCACCCACGGCCAGGCCCGCGGTGGCCGCCACTCGCGACCGGGGCACCCCCGAGCCGCGCCGCCCGGCGACCTGCCCGGCGATCAGCACCATGACCGCCGCCCAGGCGAACGCCCCCGGCAGCCCGGCGTACCTGAAGATGGCGAGCAGCAGGGCGCCGACGGCGACGAGTTGCACTCCCGCGCGGACGGCCGCGACGACGAGGTCGCGACTGATCCGCAGGCGCGCCCGCGCGACGATGCCGAGTGCCAGCGCGACCAGCGCGAGCGAGGCCACGACGCCCGGCCACGACGGGACGTGCACCTCGTGAGTCATGCGCCCTCCTTCGTCGGAGGGGCGACCAGAGACACTGCGCTCATGGCTCGCTCGCTCCGCTCACTCACACGGCCTCCTGGCTCACGACGCCACGGCCCGGAGGTACTCGATCTCGTCGGGAGGGCCGTGCTCGACGAGCCGTCCGGCGCGCAGGACGAGGACGTCGTCGGCGAGGCGCCGGGCCTGTGCGGTGTCGTGGCTGACCAGGACGGCGGTGCCGCCGGCCGCCCGCAGGTCCTTGACGACCTGTTCGATGGCCTCGGCGCTGGCGCGGTCGAGGGCGGAGGTGGGCTCGTCGAGGAGGAGCACCTCGGGGCGGAGCGCCAGCGTACGGGCCAGGCAGACGCGCTGGGCCTCTCCCCCGGACAGCCCGGCGGTCGGGCGGTCGGCGAAGGCGGCTGGCAGACCGGTCTCGACGAGGAGAGAACGTGCGTCCGCCTCCGTCAGGTCGGGACGGCCGACCCGCAGATCGTCCAGGACGGTGTCGGTCAGCAGGGTCGGCTGCTGGGCGACGAGGCCGACGCGGCGGCGCAGCGCGAGGACTTCGAGCGCGGGCAGCGGCGTGCCGTCGAGCAGGACGCGGCCGCTCGTCGGCTCCAGCATCCGGTTGAGCAGGCGCAGCAGCGTCGACTTGCCCGCGCCGCTGGGCCCGGCGATCGCCGTACAGCGGCCGGATCGGATGGTGGCGCCGACGTCCTCGAGGATGACCGCGTCGCCGCGGCGAACGCCGACGCTCTCCAGAACGAAGGTCACAACCCGGGAGCGCCCCATACCGGGAACCACCGGCTCAGGTCGCCCTCGACCGGCAGGTCGGCGCCGACCGCGCCGCGTACTTGCAGCTCCAGGGCGTTGTCCCGCTTCTCGCCCGGCAGCGGGGCGAAGGGGTAGAAGGTGCCCCGCTTGTAGAGGTAGACGAGACCGAAGCGTTTGCCCTCCGGTCCGGTGAAGGCGACCAGCGAGCACAGCAGTTGCGGGCCGAACCCGCCGGCCTCCAGGGCGGCGTTGACCGCGTGCAGGTCCGTGACCAGGCCCACGAGGTCGGTCGGGGCGTGCCGGGCGACCAGCCAGGTGTAGCCGTACGTGTCGGTGCTCAGCTCGACCTTCGGCCCGTCGCCGGCGTCCAGGAGCTCGCGCACGTCCTCCTCGATCTGCGCGAACGCCGCGCCCTCGGCCGCCCGGAAGCAGACCGCGCCGACGCCCGTCGGCGTCAGGCCGGCCGCGGCCTCGAGTGTCACGGCCGCGGTCGGCAGCGCGAACAACCGGTCGAGGTCGGGCTTCTTGGGCTTCGACCGGCCCAGCAGCGTGTCGAGGAACCCCATGGTCACACTCCCCTGCCGAGCTGGGCGGAGATCTTGGCGAGCTGCTCGAGCCGCTGGTCCAGTGACGGGTGGGTGGAGAAGAGCGTGGAGATGCTGATGCCCTTGGTGAAGGCCGGCGCGAAGTAGAAGGCGTTGAACGGCTCGGCCGCCCGCAGGTCCTTGGTGGGGATGCGGGACATCTCGCCGGTGACCTTGCTGAGCGCGGCCGCCAGGGCGGAGGGCCGCCCGGTGAGCAGCGCCGCGGCACGGTCGGCCGACAGCTCGCGGTACCGCGACAGGGCGCGGGTCAGCAGGAAGCTGATGGCGTAGACGGCGGCGCTGACGCCGATGACGACCAGCAGCACCATCGCGGTGCTCTGGTCGTTGTTGTTGCGGTTCCGGTCGTTGAAGCCGCCCCACAGGCCCCACTCGAGGCCGAACCGCGTGAGCAGGCCGGCCAGGATGCCGAGGAACGACGCGATCGTCATCACCGCGACGTCGCGGTGGGCGACGTGCGACAGCTCGTGGGCCAGCACGCCCTCCAGCTCCACCGGGTCGAGTCGCCGGAGCAGGCCCGTGGTGACGCACACCACGGCGTTCTGCTGGTTGCGGCCGGTGGCGAAGGCGTTCGGCACGTCGGTGTCGGCGATCGCCACCCTCGGCTTCGGCATGTCGGACATGGCGCAGATCCGGTCGATCACGCCGTGCAGCTCCGGCGCGTCTTCCGGCGACACCACACGTCCGTGCATGGCGAACAGCGCGAGACGGTCGGAGAAGAAGTACTGGGCGAGGAGGAAGGCCACGGCGATGACCAGGACGACCAGCCATAGCCGTGGCACGAACACGAAGAAGAACCCGACGAAGACGACGTACAGCAACCCCAGCAGGAACATCGTCAGCAGCATGCGCGATGTGAGCCCTCGGTCGGGCGCGAAGCGCGAGCGCTCCATTGTGTCCCCTTCCTCCCCGTCCGACGCTTTCTACTGGTAAAACGCGCGAACAGGCCCGTTTTGTGCCATAACGGGTCAGTCGGGGATGAGCCCTTCGTCACCCAGCATCGCGCGGACCTCCTCCATCGTGGCGTCCGCGGGAGGAAGGATCAGATCCGACGGCTCGAGGTCCTCGGGCGGCAGCGGCTTGCCGACCGTGCGCACCCGCTCGAGCAGCGCGTGCAGCGCGCCGCGGAACTGGTCCTCGTCGCCGGACTCGATCGCCTTCTCGAGCTCCGCGTCGAGGTCGTTCAGCGCGGACAGGTCGCCGTCGGCGACGTCGAGCTGTCCCTCGCCCATCAGCCGGACGATCACTGGCCCTCCCCCGGCTGATGGGGCCGCTGGATCTGCGGCTGGGCCTGCTGGTGCGGCGCGGCCTGGTGCCCTTGCTGCTGACCCGGCGCGGCGTCGATCTGCTTCGGCGCGGTGCCCATGCCCAGCTCGGCCTTCATCTGCTCGAGCTCGAGGTCGACGCCCGGGCCGCTGCCCATGCGGTCCAGCTCGGCCTGGATGTCGTCGCGCGGGCCGGAGTAGTCCTCCAGGGCGCCGGAGGCGAGCAGCTCGTCGATGGCGCCGGCGCGCGCCTTCATGTTCTCGGTCTTCTCCTCGGCGCGCTGGATCGCCAGGCCGACGTCGCCCATCTCCTCGGAGATGCCGGAGAACGCCTCGTTGATCTTGGTCTGCGCCTCGGCCGCCGTGTAGGTGGCCTTGATCGTCTCCTTGCGCGTACGGAAGGAGTCGACCTTGGCCTGCAGGCGCTGGGAGGCGAGCGTGAGCTTCTCCTCCTCGCCCTGCAGCTGCTGGTACTGCGCGCGCAGGTCGTTCAACTGGCTGTCCAGACCCGCCCGGCGGGTCAGCGCCTCGCGGGCGAGGTCCTCCCGGCCGACCTGCAGGGCCTTCTTGCCCTGCTCGGTCAGCTTGTTCTGCTGCTGCTCGAGCTGGTTGATCTGGAGCTCGAGACGCTTGCGGGAGGTGGCGACGTCCGCGACGCCCCGGCGGACCTTCTGCAGCATCTCAAGCTGGCGCTGGTAGGAATAGTCAAGGGTTTCACGAGGATCTTCCATCCGGTCCAGTGCCTTGTTGGCCTTGGATTTGAAGATCATCGACATACGCTTCATCACGCTCATCGCGCGTGGCCGGTCCCTTCTGCTGGTGCCTCACAACGCTGCTGGGGTTCGCTGACCACCCTACGCGTTAACGTCCAAGACAGTCATTATGTTCGCCGCGAGCGCCGGTAGGCTGATCTGCGTGTTCCGACGCCGTACCGATACCGACACGCAGGAGCCCTCGACCACCCCCGAGATCGTCAAACCGGGAGGGAAGGGCCGCCCCACGCCCAAGCGCCGTGAGGCGGAGAGGCGCAACCGCCAGCCGATCACCGCGCCCAAGACGCGCAAGGAGGCCTACCAGCAGGCCCGTGACCGGCAGGCCCGCGACCGCCAGAAGGTCAAGGAGGGCATGGCCCGCGGCGACGACCGCTACCTGCCCAAACGCGACCAGGGGCCGGCCCGCCGGCTCGCCCGCGACTTCGTCGACTCCCGGCGGACGTTCGGCGAGTACTTCATGTACCTCACCCTGCTGATCCTCCTGCTGGCGATGGTCGCGCCGCTGACCGTCAAGGCGTACGTCTACCAGTTCGGCTGGCCGGTCATGCTGGTGCTGATCATCGGCGAGTCGATCCTCCTCGGCAGGCGGGTCAAGAAGCTCGCCCTGGAGCGCTTCCCCGACGACAACCTCCGCGGTCTCGGCTTCTACGTCGCGACCCGGTCGATGCAGATCCGCCGGTTCCGCATGCCGCAGCCGCGCCTCAAGCCGGGGCAGAAGGACCAGGTCTGACCCCTCGCCTTAGGGTGCGGTCATGGAGTTCCGTCATTTGGGCCGCAGCGGCCTCATGGTCAGCGAAATCTCGTACGGCAACTGGATCACGCACGGCTCCCAGGTGGAGGAGGACGCCGCGAAGGCGTGCGTCCAGGCGGCCCTCGAGGAGGGCATCACCACCTTCGACACGGCGGACGTCTATGCCGGCACCCGCGCGGAGGAGGTCCTGGGCCGCGCCCTGAAGGGTCAGCGCCGGGAGTCCCTGGAGATCTTCACCAAGGTCTACTGGCCCACCGGCTCGGGTCCCAACGACCGCGGCCTGTCCCGCAAGCACATCTTCGAGTCGATCCACGGCTCGCTGCGGCGCCTGCAGACCGACTACATCGACCTGTACCAGGCGCACCGGTTCGACCACGAGACGCCGCTCGAGGAGACCCTCAAGGCCTTCGACGATCTCGTACGCCAGGGCAAGGTGCTCTACATCGGCGTGTCGGAGTGGCGCGCCGAGGAGATCGCCCGGGCGCTGAAGATCGCCGACGAGATGGGCCTGGACCGGATCGTCTCGAACCAGCCGCAGTACAACATGATCTGGCGGGTCATCGAGTCCGAGGTCGTGCCGCTGTGCGAGAAGGAGGGCGTCGGGCAGATCGTCTGGTCGCCGATCGCCCAAGGGGTGCTGACCGGCAAGTACGCGCCGGGTGCCGCCCCGCCCTCGGGTTCCCGCGCCACCGACGAGAAGAGCGGCGCGGCGTTCATCCAGCGACTCCTGGACGACGAGGTCCTGACCCGCGTGCAGCGGCTCAAGCCGCTCGCCGACGAGGCGGGCCTGTCGATGGCGCAGCTCGCCGTCGCGTGGGTCCTGCAGAACCCGAACGTCTCCTCGGCCATCATCGGCGCCAGCCGTCCCGAGCAGGTGCGGGACAACGTGAAGGCGGCCGGCGTCAAGCTCGAGGCCGACCTGCTGCAGCGCGTCGACGAGATCCTCGCGCCGGTCGTCGAGCGCGACCCGGCCAAGACCGTCAGCCCGTCGCGGCGCCCGTAGCCGGGCCGCGTCCGCCGGTCTCCCTCCGCGAGAGCCCGGCGGACGCCGACCGCGGCGTCCGGGCCGGCCGCCCGGGCGCGCCGATCGCGGACGGGGCCGCCGGGCCGGCCCATCCACCGGCCCGGCCGCGTCGCCGCCCAGCCACCGGCCCCGTGTCGCGGCCCGCCCGCCGGCCGGGTCGTGTCGCGGAGCGCGCCGGTCAGCCGCCCTGCGGGTGGAGGCTCATCGGGCCGTACTCCACGCGCCCGTCCTCCAGGAGGGACACCTGGTCGACGCCCGCCTCCAGGAGGCCGCGCCAGTTCTCCCCCACCCAGGACTCCGCGTCGGCCTGAGTGGTCCAGGTCTCCTCGCCGAAGCCGGGCGCCTCAACCGGTGTCCCGTCGGACTTCTCGTACCGCCAGCTCCAGGGCATCGCTCTCCTCATCTCCGTGCGGCTCGCCCGGCCGCTTCGACCGGGTGCCGCGGCAGCCTCCGAGGTCGGCGTCGCACTCGGACCCACCTCATGATCCGCAGGTTACCGGGGCCGGTCGTTTTGACGCCGTTCACCGCCCCGTGGTCAACTCATCGGCAGCAGCACACGCGCCACGTGGGGGAAGCCGGTCGAAGTCCGGCGCTGACCCGCAACCGTAGGCCTGCGGGCAACCCGCCCGCGGCGAGCCGGAATGCCCGCGCCGGCGCGAGCGGCTCCGTCGTTCCGTCGTGGTCTGCGGATGGAGTCAGGGCGCGTGCCGCGTCCGGCGCGCCCGCTTCACCCGGGACCGCCTTCCCCCAGAAAGGCGCCCATGCGCAAGATCGCAGCCGGTGTCCTCGCCGCCGCCCTGCCGTTCGCCCTGATGCCCGAGGCGCACGCCGACCCCGTGGCGTTCTGGGGGTACTGGCAGGCCAAGGGCGACACGTGGGCCTTCGCCAGCACGGGCCCGGCCCAGGCCCACCCCAAGGACGGCGCGGTGGAGGGCTGGCGGTTCGCCAGGTCCAACGGGAACACCGGCACCCCGCCCCGCGCCAAGCCGGACTTCGCCGCGATCTGCGGATCCACGGCCGGGGCTCCGGCGGGCGAGAAGCGCGTCGCCGTCGTCATCGACTACGGCGAGGCGGCCGACGCCCCGAAGAGCCAGGTCCCGCCGGCCGCCAAGCAGCACTGCGCGACCGTCCCGCAGAGCGCCACCGGCTCCGACATCCTCGCGGCGGCGGGCCGTCCGCAGACGGACAAGAGCGGCCTGATCTGCGCCATCGACTCCTTCGGCCCCTGCGGCGCGCCGGTCGCCGCGTCCCCCTCCGCCACGGCGAGGACGACCGCGGAGAAGAAGAAGGACTCCGGCACGCCGGTCGGGCTGTACACCGGGATCGGGCTGATCGTGCTCGTCGCCGCGGGCGGCGGGCTGGTCGCGGTGCGCCGGTCGCGTCGATGAGCGAGCCCAGCGAGCGGATCTGGACCACAACGCCTCCGGCCATCCCTCCGACGGAGGAGCGCCCGTGAGCGAGCGGAGCGAGCGAGCCATGGGCACAGCACCCCTGGTCACCTCTCCGACGGAGGAGGGCACGTGAGCGAGCGGAGCGAGCGAGCCAAGGGCACAGCACCCCTGGTCGCCCCTCCGACGAAGGAGGGTACGTGACCCGGCGGTTGCATCCCGGGGCCTGGTGGCTGTGGGCGCTGGGGCTCGCGACGGCGGCCACGCGGACCACCGATCCGCTGCTCCTCCTGCTGGTGGGCACGGTGACCGGGACGGTCGTGGCGGTGCGCCGCACGGACGACCCCTGGGCCCGGGCGTACGGGATGTTCCTGCGGATCGGCCTCGTCGTGGTCGTGGTGCGGCTGGTGTTCGGGGCGGTGTTCGTGGCGCAGACTCCGGGCACCACGCTGGTCACGCTGCCGTCGGTGACCCTGCCGTCCTGGATGGCGGGGCTGCGGGTCGGCGGGCCGGTGACCGCCGAGGGCCTGGCCGTCGCCGGGTACGACGCGCTGCGGCTCGCCACCGTCCTGGTCTGCGTCGGCGCGGCGAATGCGCTGGCCGCCCCGAGCCGCCTGCTGAAGTCGGTGCCCGGAGCGCTGTACGAGGTGGGCGTCGCGGTCGTGGTCGCGATGACGTTCGCGCCGCAGGCGGTCGCGCACGTGCGGCGGGTACGCGACGCCCAGCGCCTGCGCGGCCGTGCCGACCGGGGGATCCGGTCGCTGCGGCGGCTCGCCATGCCGGTGCTCGAGGGCGCGCTGGACCGGTCGGTGCAGTTGGCCGCCGCGATGGACGCGCGCGGGTACGGCCGTACCGCCGCCGTGCCGCGCGCCCGGCGGCGGGCCACCGCGGCACTGGTCCTGGGCGGGCTCCTCGCGGTGTGCGCCGGGCTGTACGGGCTCCTGGACGGGCAGGCGCCGGCGGCGCTGGGAACGCCGCTGCTGGTCGCGGGGGCGGTCGCCGCCGCGGCCGGGCTGTGGCTCGGGGGCCGCCGTTCGCCGCGGACCCGGTACCGCCCGGATCCGTGGGCGCTGCCGGAGTGGGTCACCGGCGGCTCGGGCGTGCTGGCCGCCGCCGCGATGACCGTCGCCGGCCTCATCGGCACGGACGGCCTGCGGCCCACGCCGGGGACCGCGCCCGATCTGCCCATCCTCCCGGCCGCCGGGGTGCTGCTCGCCCTCGCCCCGGTGCTCCTGCGGGGGATCCGGACATGATCCGTTTCGACCGGGTCGGCTTCCACTACGGCGGCGCGCCGGTGCTCACCGACGTCGACCTGAGGATCGAGGAGGGCGAGCTCTGCCTGGTCGCCGGGCGTACCGGCACGGGCAAGTCCACGCTGCTGCGCGCGGTGAACGGCCTGGTCCCCCACTTCACCGGCGGCGTGCTGACCGGCCGGGTGACCGTCGCGGGGCGGGACACCCGCGACCACCCGCCGCGTGAGCTCGCCGACCTCGTCGGCTACGTCGGCCAGGACCCGCGGGCCGGGTTCGTCTCCGACGTGGTCGAGGAGGAGCTGGCGTACGGCATGGAATCCCTGGGCCTGCCGCCGGACGTCATGCGCCGGCGCGTCGAGGAGACCCTGGACCTGCTCGGTCTGGCCGGACTGCGGGACCGCCCCCTCGGCACGCTGTCCGGCGGGCAGGCGCAGCGGGTCGCGATCGGCTCGGTGCTCACCACGCACCCGAGGGTCCTCGTCCTGGACGAGCCGACGTCCGCGCTGGACCCGGTGGGCGCCGAGGACGTCCTGGCCACGCTGCAGCGCCTCGTCCACGACCTCGGCCTGACCGTCCTCCTCGCGGAGCACCGCCTGGAGCGGGTCGTCCACCTGGCCGACACGATGGTGCTGCTGCCCGGCGACGGGCGGCCGCCCGCGTACGGCCCGACCGGCGCGATCATGGTGGACTCCCCGGTGGCGCCGCCGGTCGTCCAGCTCGGCCGGCTGGCGGGCTGGTCGCCGCTTCCCCTGTCCGTGCGGGACGCCCGGCGCGCCGCCGCTCCCCTGCGGGAGCGCCTCGCCGCGGCGCCGCCGCCCGCCCCCTCACCGGGACCCGGCGATGGCCGGACGCTCGCGTCCGTACGCGGCCTGGAGGTCAGGTACGGCCCCCTGCCGGCGCTGCGCGGCGTCGACCTGTCCGTCGCCTCGGGCGAGGTGATCGCGCTGATGGGACGGAACGGCGCCGGGAAGTCCTCGCTGCTGCGCGCCCTGGTCGGCCTCGTGCGCCCGTCGGGCGGACGGGTGCGGGTCGGCGACGCGGCGCCGCACGAGACGCCGCCGCGCGTCATGGTCCGCAACGCGGGCCTCGTCCCGCAGGACGCCGCCGACCTGCTGTACGCCGAGACGGTCGCGGCCGAGTGCGCCGCCGCGGACCGCGACCTGGCCGCCGAGCGGGGAACCTGCCGCGCCCTCTTCGAGCGCCTCGCGCCCGGCGTGGACGACGCGCTGCACCCACGGGACCTGTCGGAGGGACAGCGGCTGGCTCTCGCGCTGGCCGTGGTCCTGACCGGGCGGCCGCCGCTGGTCCTGCTGGACGAGCCGACGCGCGGCCTGGACTACACCGCCAAGGAACGCCTGGTGGAGATCGTCCGCGACCTGGCCGCCGACGGGCACGCGGTGGTGCTGGCCACCCACGACGTCGAGCTGGTCGCCGAGGTCGCGACGCGCACCGTGGTCGTCGCCGAGGGCGAGATCGTCGCCGACGGTCCGACCGCCGAGGTCGTGGTGTCCTCGCCCGCGTTCGCCCCGCAGGTCGGCAAGATCCTCGCTCCGGCGCCGGTCCTCACGGTGGGCCAGGCAAGGGAGGTGCTGCCATGACCGAGCGAAGCGAGGGAATCAACAGGCACGGCACCTGGCCGACGCAGGAGGTCTCGTGACCGCGGTCCGGCTGCGGGCGCGGTCCGCGACGGCGCTGCTGCTGGTGTCGCTGGCGGGACTGGCCGCGTTCTGCTGGCCGCTGCTCGTCACGCCAGGGGCGCGGATCGGCCAGTCGACCTTCGCCCCCTGGATGTTCGTGCTGCTCCTTCCGCTGCTGCTCGCGGTGGCGCTCGCCGAGGTCGCCGAGGGCGGGATCGACGCCAAGGCGATCGCGCTGCTGGGCGTGCTCGGCGCGGTCGGGGCGGCGCTCCGGCCGCTCGGCACGAACGTCGCGGGGTTCGAGCCGATGTTCTTCGTCCTGGTGTACGGCGGGCGGGTGCTGGGGCGCGGGTTCGGCTACCTGCTGGGCTCGGTGGCGATGTTCGCCAGCGCCCTGATCACGGCGGGCGTCGGTCCCTGGCTGCCGTACCAGATCCTCGGCGCGGCGTGGGTGGGGTTCTTCGCCGGATGCCTGCCGCGGCGGCCACGGGGCCGCGCGGAGATCGCGATGCTCGCGGCGTACGGCGCGGTCGCCGCGTTCCTCTACGGCTGGTTGCAGAACCTGGGGTCGTGGCCCTTCGTCGGGGGAATGTCGAGTTCGATCTCCTTCCACCCGGGCGCCCCGCTCGCCGACAATCTCGGGAGGTTCGTCGCGTTCAGCCTCGCCACCTCCCTCGGGTTCGACGTGCCGCGAGCGATCTTCACCGCGATCCTGGTGGCCGTCACCGGCCGTCCGGTGCTCCTCGCCCTGCGCCGCGCCGCCCGCCGGGCGGCGTTCGAGGCCCCGGCCGACGGCCGCGGCGACTGACGGGAGGCGCGGATGGAGATCGACCTGCTCGGCACGGCGGGGCCGCGCGGCTGGCCCGAGGCCGGCTGCCGCTGCGCCTCCTGCACCCGGATGCGCGCCGCGCGCCGCGCCCTTGAGCCGACCCGCGTCCTCCTCGACGGCGTCCCGCTGGTCGGCATCCGGTAGAACAGGCGTTTGATATGAGGGGACCCGCAGTCGTATGGAGGTGTTGGCGCCGTTCGTCACGCAGTAGCCGTTGATGCTC